>JASHXJ010000006.1 GCA_030043595.1 Trebonia sp. | reverse complement strand
GGAAGCGGCTGCCGGGACGCGGGCACCGCTCTTCTTCCGGGTCAGCAGGAAGCCCTGCCCGGGAACCACCCCCTCCCGCAGGTCTGAGATCGGGTCCGCCGCGACCGGCGGGCCGACCGCGCTGCCGATCGCCAGCGACTCGAACGTGGCGGGGATGATCTGGTCCACCCAGGTCAGGGCTTGTTCCCCGGTTAGCTGGCGGGTCGATCCGCCCTCGGTGACCGTGCACCACACCGCGCCGCGAAGGAACACGACGACGCCGTCGGGCACTGGTGTCACTATCCCGAACGAGGTGGCCTCGGCGGCGATGTGGCCGATCACCCAGGCGGCCAGGCGGGCCGCGATCGCGCTGGCCGGGACGTCGCTGTCGGTCGCGACGGCCGCCGCGAGGCCGATGAGCTCCCTGGCGGTCTCGTCGGCGCCGGCGGCCGGGGCGCCGCGCGGGATCAGCAGCACCGTGTCACTGAACCGGCCGACGAGTCCGTTGCCTGGCTCGATGCCTATGTGCGTCGTCATCTCTTCCACTGCGCTCATGTGCGCTTCCTTCTTCATGGTCTTCCTGGCAGGCCGGCGAAGCCGTGTGCTGTGGCGATCATCAGGTGTGCGCTCCGTACGTGGCGAACAACCACAGTGATGATGTTGCCCATACCACGATCAGCGACGCAAAGGCAACGCCCCCCGCGTGAACGCAGCGGCTGACGACCGGCAGGGGGCCGCACGCGCATACGGCATCTTACACAGCGGGCAGCGGGCTAGCGCTTGGTGTTCAGCGGCGGGCGGCGAACGCGTGCGAAGCCTGCTCGATCGCGCTCAGGTAGCCGGTGCGGCCGTAGGCGGGCTCGCCTTCGGCGGACTTGGCCAGCAGGCCGCGCACGTCGGCGACGGACGCGAAGCCCTTGCGGTCCATCCAGGCGCGCAGCCCGTCGAGCAGGACGCGGGCGTGGTCCGGCCCGTGCCGCAGCAGCGCCGACGTGGACATCACCACGTCCGCCCCGGCCAGCAGGTAGGCGGCGACGTCGGCGTAGCTGTCCACGCCGGTCGAGGCGGCCAGCGAGCAGCGGACCAGGCCGCGCAGGCGGCTGATCCATGCGCGGGGCAGTGCCGCCTCCGCGGCGCTGGACAGCCGGAAGCCGCTGCTGACCGTGAACGTCTCCGGGTCGATGTCGGTCTGCAGGAACCGGTTGAACAGGACCATCCCGTCGGCTCCGGCGTGATCGAGGATGACCGCCATCTCGCCGAACGAGCTGAAGTACGGCGCGAGCTTGACCGCGACAGGGATCGACACCACCGCCTTGACCGTGGTGAGGATCTCCGTGTAGCGCCGCTCGGCGTCCCGGGCGGGGATCAGCGCGTCGCCGGGCAGGTAGTAGATGTTCAGCTCGATCGCGGCGGCGCCCGCGCGCTGCATGGCCGAGGCGTAGTCCGTCCAGCCGCCCGGCGAGACCCCGTTCAGCGAGGCGATCACCGGGATGCGCACCGTTGCCACGGCCCGCTCGATCAGGTCGAGATACCGGCGGGGCTCGCGCGACGCTTCCAGGCCCGGCAGGTAACCCGGCAGGTACCCGGGCGCCTCCTGGTGGCTGTCCGCATAGGCTTCGGCGAGCCGCCAGTCGCGTTCCGCTTCGGCCCGCAGCTGCTCCTCGAACAGCGACGGCAGCACAACCGCGCCGACGCCGGCCGCGTCCAGGCGCGCGATGCCGCCGACGGTCCCGGTCAGCGGGCCGGCCGAGGCGACGAGCGGGCTGCGCAAGGTGAGGCCGAGGTACTTCGTGGTGAGGTCCATCAGTCGCTCCCGTTCCGTTGGGGCCGTGTCGCGGCGGAAGCCGCGACGGCGGGGAACCGTTCAGGGCCGCGAGCCGCCATCTCCTCGTAGGTGGCCCAGCGCTGGGCGATCTCCTGCTGGGCAAGCTCGGCAAGACGCTCGGCCGCCGCGGGGTCGGTCCGCGCCAGCACCCGGAACCGCAGCTCCTTCGACATGTAGGCGGACAGCGGCAGCCGCGGTCGCGGCGAGTCGAGCAGGAACGGGTTCCCGCCGGCCGCCCGCAGCTCGGGGTCGTACCGCAGCAGCGGCCAGTAGCCGGTGGCCACCGCCCGGTACTGCTGGTCCATCCCGTTGCGGAGCAGCTGGCCGTCCTTCTCGATGCCGTGCGCGATGCAGTGGCTGTAGGCGATCACGATCGACGGGCCGTGGTACGCCTCCGCCTCGCGCAGCGCGCGCAGCGTCTGCTGCGGGTCCGCGCCCATCGCGACCCGCGCGACGTACACGTTGCCGTAGGCGATGGCCTGCAGCGCCAGGTCCTTCTTCGGCACCCGTTTGCCCGCCGCGGCGAACTTGGCGACCGCGCCGAGCGGAGTGGCCTTGGACGCCTGCCCGCCGGTGTTCGAGTACACCTCGGTATCCATCACGAGCACGTTGACGTCGCGCCCGCTGGCCAGCACATGATCCAGCCCGCCTGACCCGATGTCGTAGGCCCAGCCGTCGCCGCCGACGATCCACACGCTGCGGCGGACCAGGTGGTCAGCGACGCTGAGCAGGTCCGCGATCGCTGCGGAGGGGGGAAGGGCCGCGAGGCGCCGCTTCAGCTCCGCCACGCGCAGACGCTGCGCCGTGTACTCCGACTCCCGGCGCTGGGGGGCCGCCAGGATCTCGTCGGCGAGCTCGGCGCCGACGAGATCCCGCACCGATTCCAGCCGCGTCCGCGCCAGTGCCAGGTGCTGGTCGGCGGCGAGCCGGAACCCGAGGCCGAACTCCGCGTTGTCCTCGAACAGCGAGTTCGACCAGGCCGGCCCCTGCCCGGCCGCGTTGTGCGTCCACGGCGTCGTCGGGAGGTTGCCGCCGTAGATCGACGAGCACCCGGTCGCGTTCGCCACCATCAGCCGGTCGCCGAACAGCTGGGACAGCAGCCGCAGGTACGGCGTCTCCCCGCAGCCCGCGCACGCGAGCGAGAACTCGAACAGCGGCTGCAGGAACTGCGTCCCGCGCACGGTGCCGAAGTCCACCCGTGACCTGTCGACCACGGGCAGGGTCTCGAAGAACGCGACGTCGCGCCGGGTGGTCTGCGGCGAGGCGGGACCGAGGTTGATCGCCTTGTGCGCGGGATCGGCGGGCGCGGACACCGGGCACGCCTCGACGCACAGCCCGCAGCCGGTGCAGTCCTCCCCGTAGACCTGCAGCGTGAACCGCGCGTCCGGCAGGCCGCGCGCGTCCAGCGGCGCGGAGGCGAACCCGTCAGGCGCCCCGTCCAGCGCGGACTCCGGGTAGAACGTGGACCGGATCACGCTGTGCGGGCAGACGAACGAGCAGTTGCCGCACTGGATGCACAGGCCGGGATCCCACACCGCGACGAGGTCGGAGATGTTCCGCTTCTCGTACTTCGTCGTGCCGCTGGGGTACGTGCCGTCCACCGGAAGCGCGCTGACCGGAAGCTCGTCGCCGTGCCCGGCCATCATCGCGGCGGTGACGGTGCGGACGAACTGCGGCGCGCCCGCCGGCACCAGGGCGGGGACCTGCGCGGCGGCAGTCACGACATCGGGCACCGGCACCTCGTGCAGCGCGGCCAGCGCCGCGTCGACCGCGGCGTTGTTCCTCGCTACCACGTCGGCGCCGCGCCGCCCGTACGTCTTGGCGATCGACTCCTTGATCGCCGCGATCGCCGCCTCGCGCGGCAGCACGCCCGAGATCGCGAAGAAGCACGTCTGGAGCACGGTGTTGACCCGTCCCCCGAGCCCTTGCGACCGCGCCACCCCGCTGGCGTCGATCGCCCACAGGGACAGCTTCTTGTCCACGATCGCCGCCTGAGCCTGCCGGGGCAGCGAGTCCCACACCTCACCGACGGCGCGCGGCGTGTTGAGCAGCACGACCGCGCCCGGCGCCGCCCGGGCGAGCACCTCGTCCCGCCCGATCAGCTTCTCCGGTGCACGCCCACGAACCCGGCCGACGCGATCAGGTACGGCGCGCGGACCGGCGTCGGGCCGAACCGCAGGTGCGACACCGTCTCCGACCCGGACTTCTTGGAGTCGTAGACGAAGTACCCCTGCGCCTCCAGGCCGGACTCGCCGAGGATCTTGATGCTGTTCTTGTTCGCGCCGACGGTGCCGTCCGAGCCGAGGCCGAAGAACACCGCGCGGACCGTGTCCGGCGGCTCGATGTCCAGCGACGGGTCGTAGGGCAGGCTCAGCCCCGAGACGTCGTCGCTGATCCCGATCGTGAACCGGGGCCGCGGCCGCTCCGCGTCGAGCTCGGCGAAGACGCCCGCGACCATCGCGGGCGTAAACTCCTTCGACCCGAGGCCGAACCGCCCGCCGGTCACCACGGGCAGCCAGGCGCGCGTCCCGTCGCAGACGCCCTCGGCCAGCGTGGCGACCACGTCGAGGTACAGCGGCTCGCCAAGCGAGCCCGGCTCCTTCGTCCGGTCGAGCACGGCGATCCGCCGCACCGACTCAGGCAGCGCGGCCAGGAACGCCTGCGCCGGGAACGGCCGGAACAGCCGGACCCGCAGCACGCCGACACGCTCGCCGCGCGCGGCCAGGTACGCGGCGGTCTCGGCGGCTGTCTCGGCCCCTGAGCCCATGACCACGACCACCCGCTCAGCCTCGGGGTGGCCGTGGTATTCCGCCAGCCGGTAGTGGCGATCCCGGCCGGCGCGGGTGCCCAGCGCGTCCATCGCCGCCTGGACAGCGCCGGGTACCCGCGCGTAGAAGGGGTTGACGGTCTCCCGTCCCTGGAAATAAGTGTCGGGGTTCTGCGCGGTGCCGCGGATGAACGGGCGGTCCGGCGACAGCGCCCGCGCCCTGTGCTCGCGCACCAGCGACTCGGGCACCAGCGCCCGCAGGTCGTCGTCGGACAGCAGGTCCACGGTGTTCAGCTCGTGCGAGGTACGGAAGCCGTCGAAGAAGTGCACGAACGGCACCCGCGTCGCCAGCGAGGCCGCCTGCGCCACGACCGCCAGGTCGTGGGCCTCCTGCGGCGACGCGGACGCCAGCAGGGCGAACCCGGTGGAGCGGACCGCCATCACGTCGGAATGGTCCCCGAAGATCGACAGCCCCTGCGCGGCCAGCGATCGCGCCGCCACGTGGAACACCGCCGGCGTCAGCTCCCCGGCGATCTTGTACATGTTCGGGATCATCAGCAGCAGGCCCTGCGAGGCGGTGAACGTCGTGGTCAGCGCCCCGGTCTGCAGCGACCCGTGCGCCGCGCCGGCGGCGCCGCCCTCGCTTTGCATCTCGACGACCGTGGGCACGCTCCCCCAGATGTTGCGCCTGCCCGCGGCCGACCACTCGTCGGCCAGCTCGGCCATGACCGAGGACGGCGTGATCGGGTAGATGCAGCAGACCTCGTTCAGCCGGTAGGCCGCCGAGACCGCCGCCTCGTTGCCGTCGATCGTGACCCGGGTCATGACCACTCCTGCGCGACCGTAGAGTCCTCAGGGACCATGGAGATCGCCGCGACCGGGCACTGTGCGGCGCACACCCCGCAGCCGGTGCAGCGGTCGTAGTCGAAGCGGTAGCGGTGCCCGGGGCCCAGCTTGATCACCGCGTCCTCCGGGCAGGAGCCGAGGCACCCGTCGCACTCGAAGCAGTTCCCGCAGGACAGGCAGCGTCCGGCTTCGAAGACCGCCTCGTCCGCCGTCAGCCCGGCCACCACCTCGCGGAAGTCGGCGATGCGAGACGCCACGGATCGTTCGGACTCATGGTGGGTTGGATTGTCCGCGAAATACCACGGATGCAAGAGCGGGTACTCGGCTAGGGGGTGTTTTCCCTGGCTGCCGGCCTGCGCGCCGCGCAGGTACGCGTCGATGTAGCGGGCGGCCTTCTTCCCGTGCCCGGTGCCGACGGTGACCGTCCGCTCGGCGGGCACCATGTCGCCGCCGGCGAAAACGCCGGGGCAGCCGGTCATCAGCTGCGGCGACACCTCGACGGTGCCGTCCTTGCGGAATTCCACGCCGGGGACCGCGCGCAGGAAGCCCGTGTCGGCGTCCTGGCCGAGCGCCAGGATCAGCGTGTCCGCCTGCAGCGTCTCCAGCCGGCCCGTCGGCTGCGGGTACCCGTTCTCGTCCAGCTCCATGACCTCGACGGTCATCTCTGGTCCCTCGAAGTCGGTGATCGTGCGCAGCCAGTTGATGCGGATGCCTTCCTTTTCCGCCGCCGCGGCCTCCTCCTCGTGCGCCGGCATCCGGGCGCGCGTGCGCCGGTAGACGATCAGCGCCTCGTCCGCGCCGAGCCTGCGCGCCGTGCGCGCGGCGTCCATCGCGGTGTTGCCGCCGCCGTAAACCGCGACCCGCCTGCCGAGGACCGGCTGGCCGCCGGTCGCGACCTCGCGCAGGAACGGGACCGCGTCGATGATGCGGCTGGCGTCCCTGGCGGGGATTTCCGCGTGCTTGGACAGGTGCGCGCCCACCGCGACGAACACCGCGTCGAAGCCCTGCCGCTCGGCCTCGAGGTCGGTGACCCGGTGGTTCATCGTGATCGTGACGCCGAGCTCGGTGATGCGGCCGATCTCGCTCGCGAGGACATCCCTGGGCAGCCGGTAGGCGGGGATGCCGTAGCGCATCATCCCGCCCGGCTCCGCGCCCGCGTCCCTGATCTCGACCTGGTGCCCGCGGCGGGCGAGATGAAAGGCGGCCGACAGCCCGCTTGGGCCCGCGCCGATCACCAGGACCCGCTTCCCGCTTGGCTCTTTGGTCATCCCGAACGACCAGTGGTTCCGCGCCGCCAGGTCACCAAGGAACCGCTCGACGGCGTGGATCGAGACAGCGCTGTCGAGCTGCGCCCGGTTGCAGACGCCCTCGCACGGGTGGTAGCAGACCCGGCCGTGAATCGCGGGCAGCGGGTTGTCGCCGGTGAGGATCCGCCAGGCCTTCTCGAAGTCCTTCTCGCGGGCGGCCTCGAGCCAGGCCTGGATGTTCTCGCCGGCGGGGCAGGCGTTGTTGCACGGCGGCAGCAGGTCGACGTAGACCGGCCTGTTCGTGCGCACCGGCCCGGCTTCGGGCGCGCCGTGCAGGAGGTCAGGCAGCGGGGTCAGGTCTCGTGCGGCGCTCATGACTCAACCGTGCCGTCCGGGCCCCCGTCGCGGGTAGGGAAGAAGGTCCCGCATGCCTGCTATCTTTCCCCCGCTCGCGCAGGCTGTGAACCTGATGACGTGCCATTAGGCTCGGATGTTGTGCGTACCTTCCCGCTGCTGCTGGCTAGCGACCTGGACGGGACGATTATCCGCAGCGACGGGACGATCTCCCCGCGGACGGTCGCGGCGTTCGCGCGGGCCGAGGATGCCGGGGCGCGGATCGTGCTGGTCACCGGGCGGCCGCCGCGGGTGATGGCGCCGATCGCGGCGACGTTCGGGAACCGGGGCATGGCCATCTGCTCCAACGGGGCGCTGACCTACGACATGCGCTCCGGCACCGTGACGGCGGGCCGGCTGATCGCGCCTTCGACGCTCGCCCGGGCGGCGCGGGCGCTGCGCGCCGCGATCCCGGGCATCGGCATCGCGGTCGAGTACCCGGACGGGCGGGCCGCCGACGACGTCTTCGAGGCGATCACGTTCTCGGTGGACACCGCTATCCCCCGGCCGGGGGACGCGGTGCTGTTCGGCCGGCCCGGGGCGAAACTGCTCGGCAGGCACCTCGGCTACAGCCCGGACGAGCTGCTCGCCCTCGCCGTCCCGGTGCTCGACGGCCTGGTCAGCGTGTCGCACTCCAACGCCAAGGGGCTGATCGAGGCGGCCGCCGTCGGGGTGAGCAAGGCCACGGCGGTCGCCTCCCTCGCCGCGCTGTACGGGATCGGTCCTGCGTCGGTGGTGGCGTTCGGCGACATGCCGAACGACCTGCCGCTGCTCTCCTGGGCCGGCACCTCCTGCGCGGTCGCCAACGCCCACCCGGACGTGCTCGCCGCCGCCACGCACGTGATCGGCAGCAACGACGCCGACGGTGTGGCGGACTTCCTCGAGGATCTGTTCCGGTAGCTTCGCCGCGGCCCCGGTGCGCGGGACCTGGGCGCCGGGCCTGGGCGCGGGGCAGGCTGGCAGCCGCTTCCGCGTGCCGCTGCCAGCCGGAGCCCGCCTGCCCACCGGAGCCGGCCAAAAATCGGACATTTCGGGCACGACCAGGCCGGCTCCGCGGGCGACCGATGTTTGTGCGATGTCCGGCCCCCGTG
>JASHXJ010000330.1 GCA_030043595.1 Trebonia sp. | reverse complement strand
CGACGGGCCGACAAGCGGGGACGGGCCGACAAGCAGGGACGGGCCGACAAGCAGGGACGGGCCGACAAGCGGCGACGAGCGGCCACTCCGCAAGCAGGCTCGCCGGACCAAGGGAAGGAACGCCGGGACCACCGGGACCACCCCCGCCGCGCCCGCGGCAGCCCGCATGCCAGCCCCGCGGGAATCAAAGTTGTATCGGCGATCGTTAACGATATATCGTTGAGATACCAACGACGTTACAACGACGATCGAGAGAATCGAAAGAGGTGAAGCGCCATGCATGAAGAGCACAGGCGCGGCATGCGAGACGAAGGCTGGGGACCGCCGCCCCGGCCAGGACGCCCCGAGTGGGGGCCAAGGCCCGGCCGAGGACCGGGCCGTGGACGCGGCGGAGAACGCGGTGACCGCGGTGACCGCGGAGAACGCGGAGAACGCGGAGACCGCGGCGGCCCGGGCTGGGGCGGTCACGGTGGCCGCCGCTGGGGCTGGTCGGAAGGACCGGTGCCGCCGGTGGGCCCGATGGGTCCGATGTTCGGCCGGCACCCGTTCGGACGCGGACCGCGCGCCCGGCGCGGCGACGTGCGGGCGGCCATACTCGACCTGCTGGCCGAGGGCCACGCGTGGAACGGCTACCAGATAATCCAGGAGATCGCCGAGCGCACCCAGGGGGTGTGGCGGCCGAGCGCCGGGTCCGTATACCCGGCACTGCAGCAGCTTGAGGACGAGGGGCTGATCAGCCCCGAGGGCGAAGGCCGCCGCCGGATGTACTCACTGACCGCGGAGGGCCGGGCGTACGCGGAAGCGCACGCCGACGAGCTCCGCAGGTCCTGGGACTCGGTCGCCGGCATGGCCGACGACGCGGCGCTCGAACTCGGCGACATGATCCGTCAGGTGATGATGGCCGTCATGGAAGTGCGGCGTGCCGGCTCAGCGAGCCAGCTCGCCGAGGCCCGTCGCGTGCTGATCGAGGCGCGGCGGTCGATGTACCGGATCCTCGCCGAGGACGATCTCGCGGGCGGCACGACAGCAGCCGCGGGCACCGCCGGCGCCGGAGAGGCCGCAAGCACCGGCGACAATGGAGCTAGCGAGACTACCGACACCGCCGGCGAAGCCGGCACCCCGGAGGGAAACGAGTGAGCGAACCGGTAGTCCAGGTCACCGACCTGGTCAAACGGTACGGCGCGGTGGAAGCGGTGCGCGGCATCGGGTTCGAGGTGCAGCCGGGGGAGACCTTCGGCTTCCTCGGCCCGAACGGCGCCGGCAAGTCCACCACGATCAAGATCCTGTGCACCCTTGCGGACCCCACCTCGGGATCCGCGAGGGTCGCGGGCTACGACGTCGTCAGGCAGCGGGACACCGTCAGGAGGAACATCGGCCTGGTCTTCCAGGACCCGACACTGGACAGCTACCTGACCGGCGAGCAGAACCTGAGATTCCACGCGGACCTGTATGGCGTGCCCCGGGCGCAGTTCGTGCCCCGGATGCGCCAGGTCCTTGAGATGGTGGGCCTGTGGGACCGCCGCCAGTCAGAGGTCGCTACCTACTCCGGCGGCATGAAGCGCCGCCTGGAGATCGCCCGTGGCCTGCTGCACGCGCCGCGGGTGCTGTTCCTCGACGAGCCCACCGTCGGCCTCGACCCGCAAACCCGGTCGAGCATCTGGGAGTACATCAACGACCTCAAGCAGCGGGAAGACATCACGATCTTCCTCACGACCCACTACATGGACGAGGCGGAGAACTGCGACCGGATCGCGATCATCGACCACGGCAAGATCGTCGCCATCGACACGCCAGAGCAGCTGAAGGCCAGCGTCGGCAAGGACAGGGTGCAGATCACCACGAACGACGACCAGGCCGCCATCAAGGAGCTCAAGGACCGCTTCGACCTCGAGGCCGCCATGCACGAGGGCATGGTGACCTTTAACGTGGAATCGGGGGAGCACTTCGTGCCGCGTCTGTTCGCCGAGCTCACGCAGGCGATCCGCTCGGTGAGCGTCGCCCGCCCGTCGCTCGACGACGTCTTCATGTCCTATACAGGCAAGACGATCAGGGACGCGGAGGCGACCGTCGGCGACAGGAACCGCGCCACTGTGATGGCGTTCCGCAGAGGGAGGTAAGCACGGTGGCGATCGGAGTTACTGACCGGGACAGCGAGCTCACCACGGCGATCCGCGTCGCGATACCCGAAAAGGGGCTGCGACAGGACCTGCGCGCGGTCAGCATCGTGTGGCGCCGCGAGCTGATCCGGTTCAGGAGCGACCGGCTGCGCGCGATCACCTCGCTGGTGCAGCCGGTGCTGTTCCTTTTCGTGCTCGGTACCGGGCTGTCGACGCTGGCCAGTCGCGGCATGCCGGCGGGCATCGACTTCAAGACCTTCATCTACCCTGGCGTGCTCGCCATGTCCGTGCTGTTCACGGCCATCTTCGCGGCGGCGTCCATTGTCTGGGACCGTGAGTTCGGGTTCCTTCGCGAGATGCTCGTGGCGCCGGTGAGCAGGTCAGCGCTCGTAATCGGGAAATGCCTCGGCGGGGCGACCGTCGCGACTTTCCAGGGAATCGTGATTCTGGCGCTCGCCGGGTTCGCGCACGTGCCCTACGATCTCGGGCTGTTCCTGACCCTAATCGGAGAGTTGCTGCTGCTGTCGTTCACGCTCACCGCGTTCGGCGTCATGATGGCAGCGCGGATAAAGCAGATACAGGCGTTCATGGCAGTAACCCAGATGATGGTGATGCCACTGTTCTTCCTGTCCGGCGCGCTTTACCCGCTGAACGGCCTGCCGGCCTGGCTGACCGTGCTGACCAGGCTGGACCCGCTTACCTACATCGTCTCGCCGATGCGGCACGCGGTGTTCAGCCACCTCGGCATGCCGTCCGCCGCGCTCGCCGTGCTGAGCCCGGGCGTCACCTGGAACGGCTGGGTGGTCCCGACCGGGCTGTCGCTCGGCATCGTCGCGCTGATGGGCGTGGCACTGCTCGGCATCGCCATCCTGCAGTTCCAGCGCACGGAGTAGACCGACCGGACAATAGCGCGAGTCCCGTGAAATAGGGCGACGCCGGGTGGCTACGGGGGCAAACCACCCGGCGTCGCTATCATCGGCGCTCCGACGGGGGCCCGGAACGCCGGCAGCGGTGCCCCGACGGGGGACCAGAGCACCCGATATGAATCGTACACGGAAACACCCCCCTATGTGTCAAGACCCAATTCTTAACGAATCTGCGGCTCATTTGCCGTCTTCCACAGCCCACAAGGGAGCGGGAACCGAGCGGGGAAGCGCGCTGCTAGCGCAGCTAGGAGGGCATGCAAGCGCCTAGTCCGAGCCTCCGAACTTCCATTTGATTTCGCGGAGGCGGCTAGGCGGTCAGCCGCAATCCGGCGTGCCGCGGCAACTAAACTGCGCGGGCTAACCCGGCCCTGAAGCGCCGTTCCCGCCCTCAGAAGTCGAACCGGAAGACTGGCCAGAAGCCTCGTCAGAAGACTGATCAGCAGACCCAGGAGACTCCCTGCGAGCGGGGAGATTCATCCGGTACTCCATGAACCCGCGGACGTTGGCGGGTTCTCGGCCGCCGTTGGCGAAGACGACGGCGAAATACGGAATGACGATCGCCCCGACCGCGGGGATAGCCGTCAGCCACCCCAGGTGGTTGACGAAAAGGATGATCGCGACCGCAAAGCAGATCGTGCGGATGCCCATCAGGACCAGGTACCGGTGCTGCCGGTAGGCGATGTCCTCGGTCAGCCCGCGGCGCGCCTGCGTGACCACGTGCACCTGCTGACCGCGTCCTAGATGGCCCACCCTCATCCCCCCACGGTAGCGCGCCTGTAGCGGGCCGGCTACATCAGCGAGCGGCTGGACCGGTCAGCTCGCCTGGCTGACCGACGACATGTTGAACGCCTCGACGCGCAGGGTCGGCATCGCCGCGCGATTGAAGTAGTCGCCCCACTCGCGGGGCAGCGTAGGCTCGCAGCGCCCCACCTCGAGCAGGCGGCCGAGCATGCCGACCGGCGACTCGTTGAACCGGAAGTTGTTCACCGCGCCGACGATCTCGCCCTCCTCCACCAGGTACACGCCGTCCCGCGTGAGACCGGTCACGAGCAGCGTCTGCGGGTCCACCTCGCGGATGTACCACAGGCAGGTCAGCAGCAGCCCGCGCTTCGTCGAGGCGATCATCGACGACAACGACGCCGTCGAGTCCGACGCCATGATGAGGTTGTCCGGCGGCGGAGTCGCCGGCAGCCCGGTCAGCCCCGCCGAATACCGGCTGGAATACAGCGCGCTCAGCACTCCGGCGGAGATCCACGACGCGCGCCCGGCGGGCAGCCCGTTGTCGAACACCGAGGAGTCCCGCCCGGACGCGTGCGCGATGACGAACGGCGCGCACTCAAGACCCGGGTACGACGGGTCGCTGTACAGGTCGACGGGCAGCGCGGACAGCCGCTCGCCGACCCGCGTCCCACCGCCCTGCCTGGAGAACACCGTCCGGCCTTCCCCCGCGTCCCTGGCTCCGGCGGACCAGTAGAAGTCGATCATCAGGTCGGCGGTCGCCGTCGGCGGCAGCAGCGTCTCATACCGCCCGGCCGGCAGCTCCACCCGGCGCGCCTGCCACGACAGCCGTTCCGCGAGCCCGGCGTCGAGCGCCGCGACGTCCACGTCCGTGAAGTCCCGCGTCGCCGCGCCGGCCCAGGCCGACCGCGCCATGTCGGCGGACTTCGCGTTCAGCTCCAGCCGCCCGGCCGGCTGGTCGTAGCGCAGCCGCAGCCCCGCCGATGTGCCGAGGAAGGTGGAGGTGACCCCGTGCTCGGCGAACCCGTACAGCTTGCGCCCGGCTCCCTCGGCCGCGCGCAGCGTCTCGCCGAGCTGGGCCGCGAAGGCACGGAAGACTCCGATCTCCGTGGCGGCTGGAAGGTCAAACCATTCATTGTCTTCCGAACGATCCGTGCCGTCTGCGGTCACCAGCTCTCCGGCGTCCTCGGCTGGCGAGGCCTCGGCGGCGGCCTTCTCCGCTTCCCGCACGACGTCCTCGACCTGGCCGGGCCTGACCCCGGACCGCGCGACGACGCCCACCCCCGCGGTGCCGTCGGAACGCCGGTCGATCGCGATCACTGTGAGGCTGCGCGAGGCGGCGACCCCGTTGGTGGTCAGCGTGTTGCCGGCCCAGCGCAGGTTGGCGGTCGAGGTCTCCTCGGCGATGACGACGCAGTCGCCGCCCGGTCTGGCCAGCGCGAGCGCGCGCTCGACGGTGTCCTGGGGAGACGCCCCGCCTGCGTTCGGCGTGCTGCCTTGCTCCGCCGGGGACCAAGCCTGGCTCATGCGCCACCTTCTTCCGCCGTGTTGAGCACCCGGACCCCGCGGAAGAGCGCGGCAGGGGCGCCATGGCCGACCGGGGCGACCTGGCCTGGCTGGCCCTTGCCGCAGTTGAACGCGCCGCCCAGCAGGTAGGTCTGCGGTCCGCCGACCGACTCCATCGCGTTCCAGAACTCCGTGGTCGTCGCCTGGTAGGCGACGTCCTTGAGCTGCCCGTCAAGGCGCCCGTTCCTGATGCGGAAGAACCGCTGGCCGGTGAACTGGAAGTTGTACCGCTGCATGTCGATTGACCAGGACTTGTCGCCGAGGATGTAGATGCCGTTCTCGACCCGCGCGATCAGCTCGGCGGTGCCGGGGCCGCCGGGCGCTGGCTGGAGTGAGACGTTCGCCATCCGCTGCAGCGGCATGTGGCCGGGCGAGTCGGCGAACGCGCACCCGTTGGAGCGGCCGAATCCCTTGAGCTGGGCCATCCGGCGGTCCAGCTGGTAGCCGACGAGGACGCCGCCGGAGATGAGGTCCCACGACTGGCCCGCCACGCCCTCGTCGTCGTAGCCGATCGTGGCCAGGCCGTGCTCGGCGGTGCGGTCACCAATGACGTTCATGACACCCGACCCGTACTGCAGGGTGCCCAGCTTGTCGATGGTGGCGAACGAAGTCCCCGCGTAGGCGGCCTCGTAGCCAAGAGCCCTGTCGAGCTCGGTCGCGTGCCCGATGGACTCGTGGATGGTCAGCCACAGGTTGGACGGGTCGATCACCAGGTCGTAGCGGCCTGCCTCGACGCTCGGCGCCTTCATCTTGGCGTCGAGCAGCTCGGGGAGCTCTGCGAGCTCGGCGGGGAAGTCCCACCCTGTGCCGGTCAGGTACTCCCAGCCGCGGGCGGTCGGCGGGGCGAGCGTGCGCATGTCGTCGAAGGCCGTGCCGGTGACGGCGACCGCGGTGAGCTCCGGATGCAGCCGCACCCGCTGCTGGGTGGCCGTGGTGGCGCCGTCGGTGTAGAACTTGCACTCCTTGACCTGCAGCAGGCTTGCGTCGGCGTGGGTGACCGCGTCGTGCGCGAGGAGCTGGGCGGACCAGGCGGTGAGCAGGTCGATCTTGTCCTTGGGCGGGACCGTGAACGGGTCGATCTCGTAGGCCGACACCCAGGTGACGTCGCCGTAGGCCGGCTCGGGAGCGAGCTCGATGCGTTCGGTGTTCATCGCGGCGGCCACCGTGGCGACCTCGACGGCGGTCGTGGCCGCGGCGGCTGCCGCTTCCGGCGTGAGGTCGACGGTCGAGGCGAACCCCCAGGTCCCGTTGACGACGACGCGCACCGCCAGGCCGCTGTCGTCGCCGTCGGACAGGGTCTGCAGCTTGCCGTCGGACAGCCTGATCCGCTGCCCGCGGATCCGCTCGACACGGAAGTCGGCGTGCTGCGCGCCCAGCCTGCGTGCCTGGTCGAGCGCGGCGTCGGCGAGCGCCGTCAGCGGGAGGGCCGCGAACTCCGGATCGATCCGTGCGTTGCCATCATCCACCTCGTCAACTTATCTCACCGCCGCCCGCCTCCCGCGCGGACATGCCGCAGCCCGCCCGTCTCCGCCCCCGCGCTGTCCCGCCTCCGGCACGAGCCCCCGTCCGCGGCACCCAGATTTATGGCGGATAGCTACAAACCTTGGTCGTGATACTTCATGCGAGGCGGCATGGGAGTGGCTAGTTCCTTACGGCAAGGTGAAGGGCTGTACCCTCGGCTGGCGAGTGGATCGACCTGAGGAGGCCGAACGTGGGTCGTTCTGTGCTGGTGACCGGCGGCAACCGGGGGATCGGGCTGGCCATCGCGCGGCGGCTGGCCGCCGACGGGGACAGCGTGACGGTGACGTCCCGGTCCGGCGGCCCCGTGCCTGGCCTTGCCGTCGTGCGGTGCGACGTGCGGGACACCGCGTCGGTCGACGCGGCGTTTTCCGCGGTAGAGCAGGAGCAGGGACCTGTCGAGGTGCTGGTGGCCAACGCGGGCATCACCCAGGATCAGCTGCTCGCGCTGATGAGCGAGGACGCTTTCACCGCCGTGCTTGACACCAACCTGACCGGTGCCTACCGGGTCGCCAGACGAGCGGTGCGCGGCATGATCCGCATGCGCCGCGGCAGGATGATCTTCATCTCCTCCGTGGTCGGGCTTTACGGGTCCGGCGGCCAGGCCAACTACGCCGCGTCCAAGGCCGGGCTGGTCGGACTGGCACGGTCCCTGGCGCGCGAGCTCGGCTCGCGCGGGATCACGGCGAACGTGGTCGCGCCCGGATTCGTCGACAGCGACATGACGGCGGTGCTCTCGCAGGAGCGCAAGGCCGCGATCATCGGCGCGGTGCCACTCGGCCGCTACGCCGCGGCGGAGGAGGTAGCCGGCGCGGTCGCGTTCCTCGCCGGTCCGGACGCGGCTTATGTCACCGGCGCGGTCATCCCGGTCGACGGCGGCCTCGGCATGGGACACTAAACGGCACTCGACGGGTCTCGACAACGGAAGCAGGGCAGCGATGGGAATCCTCGACGGCAAGCGGATCCTGGTCACCGGCGTGCTCACCGACGCCTCGATCGCCTTCCACGTCGCCCGGGTCGCGCAGCAGGAGGGCGCGACGCTGGTGCTCACCGGGTTCGGCCGGCTGAGCCTGGTCGAGCGGATCGCCAAGCGCCTGCCGCAGCCGCCGCCGGTTCTCGAGCTTGACGTCACCGACACGGCGCACCTGGAGTCGCTCGCCCCGCGGGTGAGCGAGCACGTCGACGGGCTCGACGGTGTCGTGCACGCGATCGGCTTTGCCCCGCAGTCCGCGCTCGGCGGCAACTTCCTCGCGACCTCTTGGGAGGACGTTGCCACCGCCGTGCATGTGTCCACGTTCTCGCTGAAGTCGCTGGCCATGGCGGCGCTGCCGCTGATGCCCGGCGGCGGTTCGGTCGTCGGCCTCGACTTCGACGCGGCCATGGCCTGGCCCGGCTACGACTGGATGGGCGTCGCCAAGGCGGGGCTGGAGTCCTGTGCCCGCTACCTGGCCAGGGATCTGGGATCGCGGCGCGTGCGGGTGAACCTGGTGGCGGCCGGGCCGCTGCGCACCATGGCGGCCAAGTCCATTCCGGGCTTCGACAAGTTCGAGGAGGTCTGGTCGGACCGGGCGCCCCTGGGCTGGTCGATCACGGACCCGGAGCCGGCCGCGCGGGCGTGCGTGGCGCTGCTTTCCGACTGGTTCCCGGCGACTACGGGGGAGATCGTGCATGTCGACGGCGGTGTGCACGCGGTCGGCGTCTGAGCCCTGGCGCCAGGCCCGGCGGCCGTCTCAGCGCGTTTTCCTTGCGCTGGACTGCGTTGGTCCTGATACTCCATTCATGGGAGGTTCCGCGCAGGAAGCAGCCCCAACGCTGCCGGATGCGCAGCCGGTCGGCGGCGTCCGTGCTTCCGACGCCGAGCGCGACCAGGTGGTCGCCAAGCTGACCGAGGAGTTCGCCGCGGGCCGCCTGTCCCAGGACACCTTCCTTTTCCGCATGAGCGCGGTGCTTGAGGCACGGCACGTGTCCCAGCTCCCGCCGCTGCTCGCCGACCTACCGGAACCGGCCGCCCCGGGCGCCGCACCCATCCCGGCCACCCCGCCCACCCCGGGCGTCGTACCGACGCCGGGCGTCGGACCCACCCCGCGCGCCCCCGACGCCCTGGTCGCCCCCGTGCCTCCGACCGGCTCGCCGGCCGTCCGGCAGTCATCCCTGGTCAGCCGGCTGCGCGCGGCGCTGCCCCGGCGGACCTGGCTGGCCGCCACCCAGTCGCGCGGCGTCGAGCCGCCGTCGGCCAGCGGCTCGGTCCGCAAGCTGACGAGCGCCATGCCGCGCAGCCCAGCGGACACGCCGGGACCTCTTCCGCTGCACTTCCCGCGCGGCCAGGGCACCCACTTCAGCATCGGCAGGGACGCGAGCTGCGACCTCGCGATCTCGGACATGACCGTCTCCCGGGTGCACGCCAGGCTCGAGCGCACCGAAGAAGGCGGCTGGCTGCTGACCGACCTGGCCTCGACGAACGGCACCCGCGTGAATGGCTGGCGGGTCCGCGGCCAGGTGCAGGTGCAGGCGGGTGACCTGGTGAGTTTCGGGAACGCCGAATACTCGCTGAGCACGGCCGACGGGGGCTAGCCGGCACGGACCGTGCCGGGTCCGCCCAATACGGGCAATGTTCTAAAGTCAGGAAGCGTGACAACGGTTCTGCTCGTCCGGCACGGGCTCACCGCCACGACGGGGCAGGTGCTGACGGGGTGGCTACCCGGCGTTGGCCTTGACGAGCGCGGGCGGGCGCAGGCCGCCGCGCTCGCGGCGCGGCTGGCACCCGTTCCGCTCGACGCGATCGTGACCAGCCCGCTGGAACGGTGCCAGCAGACCACCGAGCCCATCGCCGCCGCTCGTAACGGCCACCTGGCCTCGACCATCGCCGATCCCCGCCTTGGGGAGTGCCATTACGGCGACTGGACGGGCAAGTCGCTGCGGGATCTGCAGCAGGATCCGCTCTGGCCCGTCGTCCAGGCACACCCGAGCGCGGTCAGGTTTCCCGGCCCCGAGGGCGAGTCCATGCTGGACATGCAGCATCGCGCGGTGGCGGCGGTGCGGGACTGGAACGCGAAGCTGGGCAAGGACGCGACCTACCTGATCTGCTCACACGGAGACGTCATCAAGGCGATCGTGGCGGACAGCCTGGGGCTGCACCTCGATCAGTGCCAGCGGATCCAGGCGGACCCGGCTTCGCTGACCGTGATCCGCTACACGTCGCTGCGGCCTTTCCTGATCCGGCTGAACGACCTGGGCGGCAGCGTCGACGACCTGCTGCCGCAGGCAGCCGCCGCCGACAACGCGGGCCTTGCCGCGGAGAGCGACGCCGTGATCGGCGGCGGCGCGGGCGGTTCCGAGCACGCACCAGTCGCCGCGACAGCGGCCACAGCAGCTGGATTTCCGGGAACCCCGGCTAGTGGCGGGCTGGCTGACAAGCGAGGATAGGACTATGCCGGTCTTTTACTATGACCCGCCGGACAGGTTCGTCGCCGGCTCAGTAGGGCAGCCGGGCGACCGGACGTTCTACCTGCAAGCGAGCTCTAGTGGCCGGGTCACCAGTGTCGTCTTGGAGAAGTTCCAGGTCAGCCTGCTGGCTGAGCGAATCGATGAGCTTCTCGACGAAGTGCTGCGGCGAACTGGCGGCACCAGCTCCATCCCGGCCGCGGCGCCGGACGCGCTGCGTGATGACGGCCCGCTCGACCTGCCGCTGACCGAGGACTTCCGTGTTGGCGCCATCGCGCTGGCCTGGGACAGCGACGGCGACCGGGTCGTCATCGAGGCGCAGGAGGAGAGCGACCAGCCAGTGGAGCCGCTCGCGGATGACATTCCCCCCGACGGCCCTGGCGTGCTCCGGGTGCGGATCAGCCCCGGGGCAGCGCGGGCGTTCGCCCAGCGCGCCCTGCAGCTTGTCGCCGCCGGACGGCCGCCCTGCCCGCTGTGCGGGCTGCCGCTCGACTCGACCGGACATGTGTGCCCACGGCAGAACGGCCACCGGGCCAGCCATGGCTGACCGCGCTCCGGCCGGGGAAATGGACATCCCGGCTGGCGATCGCGCCGCGCTCGAGTTGCTCGAGCGCGGAACACTCGAGGTGGAAGGCCGTCTCGTCGACGCGTCCAACGCGACGCTGTACTGCACGATCAAGGGCGGCGGCACCGAGGCGGCCTGCGTGTACAAGCCGGTCGCGGGGGAACGGCCGCTCTGGGATTTCCCGACGGGCACGCTGGCTGGCCGCGAGGTCGCGGCCTACGCCGTGTCCCGGGCGGCGGGCTGGAACATCGTGCCGCCGACCGTCATGCGCGACGGGCCGTTCGGCCCCGGCATGTGCCAGCTGTGGATCGAGCTCGACCCCGACGTGGACCTGATCGCGCTGTCCCGCCGCAACGACCACGCGGGGCTGCGCGACATGGCGGTGTTCGACGCGGTGATCAACAACGCCGACCGCAAGATCGGCCACCTCCTCCCCGTGCCCGACGGCCACCTGTACGGCTGCGACCACGGGGTCTGCTTCGCCGAGGACTACAAGCTGCGCACCGTGCTGTGGCAGTGGCGCGGCAAGACGCTTCCCCGGAATTCGGTCGAGGCGCTTCGCCGCCTCGCCGACGACCTGGCCGGCGGCTGGCTCGCCCGGGAACTGTCGAAGCACCTAGCCCGCGGCGAGGTCAGCGCCACCAAGATCCGGGTAGACAAGCTCCTCAAGCACCGCGTCCACCCCTACCCCCCAGAAGACTGGCCGGCGGTCCCCTGGCCGCCAGTCTGAGACGCGGCCTCGCGGGTGGCGCCACGAGGCGGGGCAACAGGAGGCGTCAGGCGTCCCCGCCGTCCGCGTGGTTGCCGCGGCGGCGCAGGTAGCGCTCGAACTCGCGGGCGATCGCGTCGCCGGACGCCTCGGGCAGGTCAGTGGCGTCCTTGGCCTCTTCGAGGGTCCGTACGTACTCAGCCACGTCTGAGTCCTGCTGGGCGAGCTCGTCGACGCCGCGCTCCCAGGCGCGCGCCTCCTCCGGCAGGTCGGCCATCGGCAGCGGCGCGTCCAGGATGTCCTCGACGGTACGCAGCAGCGCCAGCGTCACCTTGGGCGACGGCGCCTGCGCCACGTAGTGCGGCACCGAAGCCCAGAGCGAGATCGTCGGGATGTCCGCGGCGGCGCAGGTGTAGGCCAGCACGCCGACGATCCCCGACGAGCCTTTGTAGTCGGACGGCTCGGACCCCACGCCGCGCAGCAGCTGCGCGTTCGATCCGCTGACCGCGACCGGCACCGGGCGGGTGTGCGGGGAGTCCGCGAGCAGCGCGCCGACCAGGACCACCATCTCGACGCCGAGCTCGGTGAGCCCGCCGATGAGCTCGTCGGCGAAGCCGCGCCAGCGCATGTTCGGCTCCACGCCGTGCACGAGCACCACGTCCCTGGGCAGCCCGGTGGAGGTGGCCCGGGCCAGCGACAGCCTCGTCGTGGGCCAGACGAGCCGCTCGGTCTTCCCCGCTACGACCTCGATCACCGGCCGGTTCACCTGGAAGTCGTAGAAGTCATCGGGGTCGATCGCGGCGATCGGGGTGGACTGCCAGGCGATGCCGAGGTGGTTGACCACGCCGCTGGCCGCCTCGGCCGCGTCGTTCCACCCTTCGAACGCGGCTACCGCGACCGGGTGGTCGAGCGGGCCATCGACGTCGCTGAACTTGATGACTTCACCTCCGGATCGCCCGGGGGCTCGTGCCCCCCCTGCCTACAGCCTACGTCGCCACGCCCTCCCAGTACGCTACCTGTGATTCGCACAGTTTTTAGCGCATGTCTTTTGTGTTCGGCCATAAACGTCTACACTGAGGAGGCCTATGAGCAGCACTGCGAGAGAAGAGGCTACCGAACGCGCGGGCGCGCTGCGCTCAGTGTTCGCCCAACGCGTCGTGGTCGCGGACGGCGCCATGGGCACGATGCTGCAGGCCAGCGAGGCGACGGCTGCCGATTTCGGTGGTCACGAGGGCTGCAACGAGGTCCTCAACGTGACGCGGCCAGACATCGTGCGCGCGGTCCACCGCGCGTACCTGGAAGCAGGCGCCGACTGCGTCACCACGAACACGTTCGGGGCGAACCTCGGCAACCTCGGGGAATACGGCATCGCCGACCGGATATCGGAGCTCTCGCAGGCGGGCGCCCGGCTCGCCCGCGAGGTCGCCGACGAGTTCACGGCCGCCGACGGCGCCCCGCGCTGGGTGCTCGGCTCGATCGGGCCAGGGACCAAGCTACCGACCCTCGGCCACGTGACCTTCCGCGAGCTGCGCGACTCCTACTTCGAGAACGCGGCCGGCCTGCTGCGTGGCGGCTGCGACGCGCTGATCATCGAGACGTGCCCGGACTTGCTGCAGGCAAAGGCAGCGATCATAGGATCCAAACGAGCCGTGGCGGCTCTCGCCCCGCACGCGCTTGTCATCGCGCAGCTGACCATCGAGACGACCGGCACCATGCTGCTCGGCAGCGAGATCGGCGCCGCGCTGACGGCGCTGGAGGCGCTCGGTATCGACATGATCGGGCTCAACTGCGCGACCGGGCCTGGCGAGATGAGCGAGCACCTGCGGTACCTGGCGGCGCACTCGCCGATCCCGATCTCCTGCGAGCCGAACGCCGGCCTGCCCGAGCTGACAGCGCGCGGCGCCTACTACCCGCTGACGCCAGCCGAGCTGGCCGACGCGCACGAGCGGTTCACGAGCGAATTCGGGCTCTCCCTGGCCGGCGGCTGCTGCGGCACCACGCCGGAGCACATCGCCGTCCTCGTCGAGCGACTCGGCACGCGCAGGGCAGGCGGCAGGCCGCCGGTCCTGCGCCGCCCGCGGCCTGAACCCGGGGTGGCGTCCCTGTACAGCCACGTGCCGTTCCGGCAGGACACCGCGTTCCTGGCGATCGGCGAGCGGACCAACGCCAACGGGTCCAAGGCGTTCCGCGAGGCCATGACGCAGGACAAGTACGAGGACTGCGTAGCGATCGCGCGCAGCCAGACGCGGGACGGCGCGCACCTGCTCGACGTCTGCGTGGACTACGTCGGGCGGGACGGGATCGCGGACATGCGCGAGATCGCGGGGCGGCTGGCGACCGCCGCGACCCTGCCGCTGGTGCTTGACTCCACCGAGCCCGCGGTGATCGAGGCGGGCCTTGAGCTGATCGGCGGCCGTGCCGTCGTCAACTCGGTGAACTACGAGGACGGGGACGGGCCGGACTCGCGGATGGCCCGGCTGATGCCGGTCGTGCGCGAGCACGGCGCCGCCGTGGTCGCGCTGACCATCGACGAGCGCGGCCAGGCGCGCACCGCTGAGTGGAAGCTCGAGGTCGCCATCCGGCTCGTCGAGGACCTCACCCGGACGTGGGGGATGCGGCGGTCGGACATCATCGTGGACTGCCTCACGTTCCCGATCGCGACCGGCCAGGAGGAGACCCGGCGGGACGCGCTGGAGACGATCGAGGCGATCGCCGCGCTGAAGCGCCGCTACCCGGACGTGCAGACGACGCTGGGCGTGTCCAACGTGTCGTTCGGGCTCAAGCCCGCCGCGCGCGCGGTGCTGAACTCGGTGTTCCTCGCCGAGTGCGTGCGCGCCGGGCTCGACTCGGCGATCGTCCACCCGTCCAAGATCGTGCCGCTGGCCCGGATTCCCGACGAGCAGCGGCAGGTTGCCCTCGATCTGGTCTACGACAGGCGGCGGGACGGCTATGACCCGCTGCAGCGGATGCTCGAGCTGTTCGAGGGCGTCGACGCCTCGTCCGCGAAGGCGGACCGCGCCGCCGAGCTGGCCGCCCTCCCGCTGTGGGAGCGGCTGAAGCGGCGGATTATCGACGGCGAGCGAGTGGGCCTTGAGGCCGACCTCGACACGGCCCTGGCGGAACGGCCCGCCCTTGAGATCATCAACGACGTGCTGCTCGACGGCATGAAGACGGTCGGCGACCTGTTCGGCTCCGGGCAGATGCAGCTGCCGTTCGTGCTGCAGTCCGCCGAGGTGATGAAGGCCGCGGTCGGCTACCTGGAGCCGCACATGGAGCGTGCCGCGGCCGTGGGCCGCGGCACGATCGTGCTCGCCACGGTCAAGGGCGACGTGCACGACATCGGCAAGAACCTGGTCGACATCATCTTGTCCAACAACGGCTACGACGTGGTCAACATCGGCATCAAGCAGCCGATCTCCGCGATCATCAGTGCCGCCGAAGAACACGGCGCCGACGTCATCGGCATGTCCGGTCTACTGGTGAAGTCCACCGTGGTGATGCGCGACAACCTCGCCGAGCTCAACTCACGGGGGCTCGCCGGCCGCTGGCCGGTGCTGCTCGGCGGTGCCGCGCTCACCCGCGCCTACGTGGAGCAGGACCTGGCGGCGCTGTTCCAGGGCGACGTCCGCTACGCGCGCGACGCCTTCGAGGGACTGCGCCTGATGAACGCCGCGATGGCGGTCAAGCGCGGCGACCCCGGCGCCACGCTGCCCGAGCTGCGCACAAGGCGAGTCAGGGCCAGGCCAAGCGCTCCTGACCCTGGCCCTGTCCTCACCCCCGCCCCCGCGCTGACCCAGGCCCCGGTGCCCGAGCCGCCGTTCTGGGGGACGCGCGTGATCAAGGGCCTGCCGCTCGCGGACTACGGGGCCTACCTGGACGAGCGCGCCACGTTCATGGGCCAGTGGGGGCTCAAGCCGTCGCGGAAGGCGGGCGGACCCGGCTACGAGGAGCTCGTGCAGACCGAGGGGCGGCCGCGGCTGCGGATGTGGCTGGAGCGGGCGCAGACCGAGGGCCTGCTGCAGGCCGCGGTGGTCTACGGGTACTTCCGGTGCGCGAGCTCGGGCAACGACCTGATCGTGCTCGCGGAGTCGGGGGCGGAGCTGGAGCGGTTCCAGTTCCCCCGGCAGCGGCGCGACGCACGGCTGTGCCTGGCCGATTACTTCCGGCCCGCCTCGTCCGGGGAGACCGACGTGGTGGCGTTCCAGCTCGCGACCATGGGCCCGGCGGTGTCCGCGGCGACGGCCGAACTGTTCGCGAAGAACGCCTACCGCGATTACCTGGAGCTGCACGGCCTGTCGGTGCAGCTCACCGAGGCGCTCGCCGAGTACTGGCACGCCCGGGTCCGCCGTGAGCTCGGCATCGCGGCCGCGGACCCGGCAGATCTCGACGGCTTCTTCAGCGTCCGCTACCAGGGCGCCCGGTACTCGATCGGCTACCCCGCCTGCCCCGATCTCGCCGACCGCGCCAAGATCGCCCGCCTGCTGGTCCCCGAGCGGATCGGCGTCGAGCTGTCCGAGGAGATGCAGCTGCACCCCGAGCAGTCCACCGACGCGATCGTCGTCCATCACCCGGAGGCGAAGTACTTCAG
>JASHXJ010000329.1 GCA_030043595.1 Trebonia sp. | reverse complement strand
CCCACGGACGTGAGCATCTGGCGATGCAGTTCCACGTCGGCCGGCGCGAGATGGCCGGCCAGCCGGGCGACCTCCGCGGCGAACACCATGCCGATCGCGACCGCGTCGCCGTGCCTGAACCGGTAGCGCTCGAGCCGCTCGATCGCGTGGCCGAGGGTGTGCCCGTAGTTGAGCATCTCCCGCAGGCCCGCCTCGCGCAGGTCGGAGGAGACCACGGCGGCCTTCACCCGGATCGCGCGCTCGACCAGCTCGCGGGTGTGCGGCCCGTACGGCTCCCCCGCGCCGGCCGGGTCGGCCGCGACCAGCCGCAGGATCTCCCCGTCGGCGATGAACCCGGCCTTGATCACCTCGGCCAGCCCCGCCACGTAATCCGGCCGCGGCAGCGTCACCAGCGTGGCCAGGTCCGCGAGCACTCCGGCCGGCGGGTGGAACGCCCCGACCAGGTTCTTGCCCTCGGGGATGTCGACCGCGGTCTTGCCGCCGACGGCCGCGTCGACCATGCCGAGCAGCGTCGTCGGGACGAGCACGACCGGCACGCCGCGCAGCCAGGTCGCGGCCACGAACCCGGCCAGGTCGGTCGCCGCGCCGCCGCCGATGCCCACCACGCAGTCGGACCGGGTCAGCCGGGAACCGGCCAGCCAGGACCACAGCCGGGCGGCGACGGCGACGTCCTTGGCGGCCTCCCCGTCGGGGATCTGCGTCGCGGCGACCGTGTACCCGGCGTCGGCGAGCACGCGGCAGGCGGGCCGGGCGATCGCGCCGAGCCCGGCGGGGTGGATGACCGCCACGGTTTGCGCGCGCTTGCCGGTCAGCTCCGGGAGCGAGCCGAGCACGCCCGTGCCGACGATCACGTCGTAGGGCTGCTCGCCGCCGACCGGGATCCGTGTCACGTTCACGAGCGCAGCCGGCTGGCGAGGTCGGCCGCCACCTCCTCGGGGGCCAGGTCGTCGGTGGGAAGGGTGATCGAGGCCAGTTCCGCGTAGACGGGCAGCCGCTCCTCCAGCAACGCGCGGAGCCGGCCGCGCGGGTTGCCGGGGATCACGACCCGCGGCTTGTCTATGCCGGAGCGCCGCGCGACCGCCGCGAACCCGGCCTCCAGGTAGACGACCTGGTGCCCGGCCAGCATCCGGCGCACGTCCGGGTCGAGCACCGCGCCGCTGCCCAGCGCGAGCACGCCGCCGTGCGGCCCGGTGGCCTCGAGCCCGTGAGCGACGGCCGCCCGCTCCAGTTCGCGGAAGACCGGCTCGCCGTCGTCGATGAAGATGTCGCCGACCGGCTTGCCGGCCGCGGTCGCCACGAGGTCGTCGGTGTCGGCGAACGGCACGCTGAGCTCGGCGGCGAGCAGCGAGCCGGCCGAGGACTTGCCGGCGCCCGGCGGGCCGATGAGCACGACGGCAGAGCTCACGAGATCACCAGGGACTTCAGGTAGCCTTCGGCGTTGCGGCGCATCTCCTCCACGGAGTCGCCGCCGAACTTGTCCACCGCCGCCTCGGCAAGGACCAGCGCCACCATCGCCTCGGCGACCACGCCCGCCGCGGGCACCGCGGTGACGTCGCTGCGCTGGTTGATCGCCTTGGCCGGCTCTCCGGTCGTCACGTCGACGGTGTCCAGCGCGCGCGGCACCGTGGAGATCGGCTTCATCGCGGCGCGGACTCGCAGGATCTCGCCGGTGGACATGCCGCCTTCGACGCCGCCGGCGCGGTTCGTGCGGCGGCGGACCCCGGACGGCGACATCTCGATCTCGTCGTGCGCGGCGGAGCCGCGGCGGCCCGACGTGGTGAACCCGTCGCCGAACTCCACGCCCTTGATCGCCTGCACGGACACCAGCGCCCCGGCGATCCGGGCGTCCAGCCGCCGGTCCCACTGGGTGAAGCTGCCCAGCCCCGGCGGCAGGCCGTAGGCCAGCACCTCGACCACGCCGCCGAGCGTGTCGCCGTCCCCGCGGGCCGCGTCGACCTGCGCGACCATGGCCGCGCTGACCGCGGCGTCGAGGCAGCGGACCGGGTCCTCGTCGATCCGCGCCAGGTCCTCGGGTACCGGCACCGCGCTGCCGTCCGGCACGGACACGGAGCCGAGCGCGACCACGTGGCTGAGGATCCGCACGCCGAGCGCCTGCTCGAGCAGGCGGCGGGCCACCTCGCCGAGCGCGACCCGGGCGGCGGTCTCCCGCGCGCTGGCCCGTTCGAGGACGGGCCTGGCGTCGGAGTGCCCGAACTTCTGCATGCCGGCGAGGTCGGCGTGGCCCGGGCGCGGCCTGGTGAGCGGGGCGTTGCGCGCCTGGCCGTCGAGTTCTGCCGCGGGAACGGGGTCCGGTGACATGACCGTCTCCCACTTGGGCCATTCCGTATTGCCGACCCGGATGGCGACCGGCCCGCCCAGCGTGACCCCGTGCCGCACGCCGCCGGTGAGCTCCACCTCGTCCTGCTCGAACTTCATCCGGGCGCCGCGGCCGTACCCGGCCCGCCGCCTGGCGAGCGCGGCAGCCACGTCGTCGCTGGTGACCCGCACTCCCGCCGGGACGCCGTCGCACACCGCGACGAGCGCCCGCCCGTGCGATTCACCCGCGGTCAGCCACCGGAACATGTCGTTTACCTTACTGTCAGAGCGTAGATCACGCGGCGGGCGGTCGCCGCCGCCGCGCTGGGGTGGCGCTGGTGAGACGGCCGGGACCGTTCGGGATAAAAATGGTCTTCCCTGGGCGCGGACCTCGAAGCCTAGCCTGAGGCGGCGGCGGGCCAGCCGGGCGGCTATCTCCCCGGCCATCCGCTGCGCTTGCGCCGCGTCCGCCGCCTGGAAGGTGACCAGCAGGTCGATGTCGTGCGCGCCGGGCAGGAGGGTGAACTCGGGGGTTACGGCGGCGACGTCGGCCAGGACGTCCGGGTCCTCGTGCGGCGGCGGTGGCGGCTGGTTCCTGGCGAGGGCCTGCAGGCGCGCGCCTTCCACCACCAGCTGCACCGGGCCGGCCACGTCGATCACCACGGCGTCAGCGGCTTCGCTGCGCGCGGCCTCCCAGACCCTGGCCGCGGGCACGGGCACCGGGCGGGCGTCCTGCCGCCAGAGCCGCAGGCTCGCGGTCCCGGTGAACGCGATAACCGCCGTGCGCCCGTCGTTGCCGATCAGCGTGGGCAGGGCCATCTCGGTTTCCTTCTCTTCTTTCCCGGTGCCGGCCTCGGTCGTTTCCGTAAGGACCGCGACCACCGGGACCAGCAGCCTGGAGCTGGCGATGGCGATCAGCGCGCGGTGTTCGCTGCCGGCTCCGCACGCATAGGCGTCAAGCGCCGCCACGACACCCGGGTCGGCTTCGCCTGTGTCCCCCGACGGCCTGCTGACGCGCATACTCGCGACACTATCGTCGTTTGCGGGGTCAGGGAGTTATCAGTGAATTACGTTAAGTAATGATTTCTAAGAAAGATGCACTTTAACTCAGGTATCGGCTATCTCCACGGCAGAATCAGTTGAGCGCACATAGCCGGATGCGGGAACCTCGTGAGCTGCGGCGACGGAGGGGCTTCCTGACCAGGCCAGGGTTGCGCGGACCAGGGGTATCGGCGCTAGCGGGAAGGGAGCAGACCGTGGGTTCCGCTGTACGCGAGCCGGCGCAGCCTGTTCGGATACTTCCCGGCACGCCGATGCGGAAAGTAATACCGCCGCGCATGGTCGGACCGTACATGAGCGGCCAGCGCGGCGTCATCGCGGGGTACGTGCACCGGGTGCGGGACGTGACGCTCCGCAGCCCGGCAGACGCGTACTACACACTCGGCCTGGGCTATGAAGGCTCGGACTTCAAGCCCGAACTGACCGAGCTGTACTTCCTGTGCTGGCAGGCCAGGGAGATCGATGGATACGTCCCCGTCACGTCGCGCGGTCCCGCCAGCCGAGTCGAGTTCTACCTGGAGCCGATCCAGATACCTGTGGCGACAATCCTGTGCCGGCTGCTCGACAGCGGCGAGGAGCGAGTCGCCCGGTACGACGGGCTGGCCTGGCGGCGACCGACGAGGGAGGGGTGAGGCATGCGTTACCGGCTGATGGCGTCCTACCTTGGCGCCTCCTACCAGGCCGCCGTCGGTCCTTCGGACCGCGACGTCACGCTGTTCGCCGCCCCGCCACCGCCGGAAGAGCACGGCTTCTCCCCGGCGCCCGGCGGCGTCTGGCGCAAGCAGGTGCGTCTGAACGAGCTTGACGCCCTGTGGGAATCCCGGCCGATCGGTTCCTATCATGGCGAGCCCTGCCTCGTGCTCGACGACCTCGGCGACCGGCTGCACATCGTCTACCTGGGCATGGACGAACGGCGCGCCGGGCAGCTCGGGTACTGGCAGGTCGACCGTGGCGTGTTCGAGGTCGTGGTCGCGCGGCAGGAGGTCACCGACCTAGCGGAGGAACGGCACGAATTCCCGATCCCGCTGCTGCTTTCGTCGCTGTCGCGCGCGCTGAGCTCCGGCGAGGCGGCCTCGGCCGGATGCCCGGCACCGGTCCGGGCCCGGCGCAGCCCGTGGCCGGCGGGCAGCCCGGGATGGGGCAGCCCGGCATGGGGCAGCCCG
>JASHXJ010000328.1 GCA_030043595.1 Trebonia sp. | reverse complement strand
CGGCGGTACTGGCTGGTCGCCCCCGCCTACGTGACGTGGAGCCTCATCTACTACGCGGCGGACGGCCACTGGCCTGGCTCTTTCCCGGCCGCGGCGGCCGCCTTCGCCCGCGACCTGCTGACCGCGGGCGCCCGTTACCACCTGTACTTCCTGCTGGTCACGATGCAGATGTACCTGCTCTTCCCGGTGCTGCGCTGGGCGCTGCGCAAGACGACCGGGTACCATCTGGCGCTGTTCCTCGCGGCCTGCGCGTACCAGACCGCGCTGACAGCCGAGCTCCACTACCACCTGGTGCGGATGGGCCCGCTGACCGGGTGGCTGAACGGCGCCGCACAGGGGTACTGGCTGGAGAGCTACGTGCTGTACATCGTCGCGGGAGCCCTCGCCGGCTGGCACTTCGACGAGCTCTGCGCGTTCACCAGGCGGCACGCGCGGCCCGCCACGGTGGCACTGGCGGCCGGCTTCGGCGTCGCGGCGGGGCTCGGGGTGTACTTCGCGGAGATCTACGCCGGCGGCGCTACCCCGGCGTCGGCGAGCGCGGTCTTCCAGCCCGTCGTCGCGGTCGAGGCGCTCGCCTTCGGCTGGGCACTGCTCGCGGCCGGGCTGCTGTGGGCCGACAGGGGGGCGCCGCACCGCAGGTTCTTCGCCGCGGGATCGGCGAGCTCGTTCGGGATCTATCTCGCGCACCCCCTCGTCCTGCAGGGCGTGCTCGCGCTCGCGTCCACGGCCGGCGTGCTCGCCGCGGTCCGCGGCGCCCCCGCCGGCCTGGAGGTCCTGGCACTGCTTGGCGTTGCCGTGCCGATTATCTACGGTCTGTCCTGGGTGATTGCCTCCGCAGCACGCCGAACCCCGCTTAGCCTAGTGCTGACCGGGCGGGAATACGCGCCTGGCAGGCGCCGTGCGGTGGCGGCGCAGCCCCGGGAGGAGCAGCAGGCATAGCCATGAAGCGAAGGCTGGTACTCGCCGTCGCGTTCGTCGTCACGGTGGGGGTCGCGTTTTTCGCGGGCGCGAATATCATCAACGCGCTGCAGCGGGCGACGTACACGGCGACGTACACGATGCAGGTCGGCGGCATTACCAGGAGCTATGAGGTCATCGCGCCCGTCGATGCGCTGCCCAAGCCGGCGCCGATCATCGTCGTGCTGTCCGGTGTCGCCGTCGCCATCCCTGACGAGGTGCAGCGGGACCGGCTCACCCCCTACGCTGACGCCGGCCTGGCCGAGCTCGTCTATCCGGTGGGTTACGAGCAGTCGTGGAACGCCGGCGGCTGCTGCGGCAAGGCGGCGGCGAAGAACATCGACGATGTCGCGTTCCTGAAGGCGCTTGTCGCCCGCGTGGACCCCGGGCACCTGCATCCCATCTACGTCGTCGGGTACAGCAACGGAGGCCGGCTCGCCTACCGGATCGCGTGCAGTTCGCCCGGCCTGTTCGACGGCACCGCGATCGTGAAGGCGATGCCCATGCCCGGCTGCGTGGTCAAGCGCCCGCTGAAGATCCTGCAGATCGACGCGCTCGACGACCCGTGGGTTCCGTTCAAGCCGGGCGAGACCGGCAAGGAGTCCCCGCCTGCCACGGTTGAGGTCGGGCTGCTGCGGGCCACCGATCAGTGCGCGCAGCGGTCCGTGACGTCGGCTTACCCCGCCATGACCCTCACGACATGGGACCACTGCACCTCAGGCACGCGCGTCGCGTTCGCCGTCTGGGACACCGGCGGCCACAACTTCCCGCCGCCCAGGGACCATTCCCCGGCGGCCTCCCAGGTCATCTGGTCCTTCTTCACGAACACGGCGATCGCGCCACTGCCGAAGTAGCCCGCTCACCCACATAGCACCCCTTGAGCCCGGCCATTCCTAACCCGTTTTGCCCGTTTTGCCCATCGCGCTCGGGTCCTCTGTCGCCGGGTCCGCTGCTGGACAGGCACGGTTGCGGTCAGGCGGGGGTAGCCGGGTGAGCTCTCGTCCTGGACGAGACGAGAGACGCGAATACGACGGTTGAGCTGAGGTAATGGCCCGTGGCGTAGTCGAAAACGCCGCCGCAGGTTATCAGCCGCAGTGCCGCGTAATTGGCCGGACCATAAATGGCCCTTGACGGGAATCTGTCCTTGAGGTACTCGCGCACGCCGGTGACCCGGAAAATGGCAGTGACTCCGTCGGCGAGTGTCACGTCGATCGTGTCCCCGGGACGGAGCGCGCCGAGCCGGAAAAAGACGGCGGGACCCACATAACTGTCGACGTGTCCCTCGATCACGGCGGCACCGATCTGGCCAGGTGTCGCCGAGTACTTGTACCATGCCGCTTCACCGGCGCTTGTGGTAAGCGATGGCACCTGGATGGTGCCGTTCGCGTTCAGTCCAAGGTCAAGTAGCTGCGAATGCACGCCAATCGCGGGGATGTCCACTGACAGCGGGCGCGAACGGCGCAGCCACGGCCCCCTGGCGCCGGAAACGGCGGGCCCGATGACGCCCCGCGCGGCGGCGCCTGGCTGCGGCGCGTGCTGCTGGGCGAGTATTGCCACGCCAATGGTCATGGCGCCGCCAAGCAGCAGCAGGACACCGGCGATACCCGCGACGCGGGCGCGGAATTTGCCGGCCGGAGGCGGGTCAGGCATGGACGTGTGCCCGCTGTCCGGCCAGGACATGACAACGCGCATCCCGGCTATGCGCCGCCGCGACACATCGCCCAACGCCGTTCCTTCCCGCCGTCTTCCGCACAGGGTGCTACTCGCGTAGCCTAATGTTCAAATGAAAAACATTCCATTGCACGCCAGTACCGTCACTGGGCTTACCTATATGGCCGTCCCCCGCCGGGCATATAAGGAAGCTGCATGAAGCCGCGCATTATCACCCGGGGGACGGTGGTCAGTCCCAGGCCGAACGCGGTAAGCTGCGCCGCTTTGGCGGTCCTTGTTTTGGTAACGGTGTCAGCGTGCACGAGTTACTCCTCTACGACTGCTCCGTCGATAAGCACGTCCGGCACAACATCGACGGGAGTGCATACCAGCACTGCAACTGCCTCCGCATCGGCGTCGCCGTCGGCGTCGGCCTCACCCAGCCACGCAACGAGTTCGCCGACGCCCGCCCCGAGCCACTCGGGGAGTGCCTCGCCGACCCCGACTGCGTCGCACTCGGCTAACCCGACTGCGGCGCCAAGCACCTCGCATGCGCCCGTCCCCACGCCGAAGCCCTATCCCACTCCCACCGGCGCGCCGGCCACCGGGGGCGGTGGCACGGCTGGGCTGCAGGACGGCGTGCTGTTCGGGGCGGGCGGAGCCGCCATCCTGGCTGGCCTCGGCAGCCTCGCCTACCGCAGGAGGCTTACCCGCAGCCGCTGAGCCCACCGCGCGGGCGCACCGCGGGTCGCCGGCTCAGCGCCGCCGGGCCGGCCACCAGACGCGGTCCCCGATCGCGAGCAGGCTGGCCGGCACGAGCACGGTGCGCACCAGCAGGGTGTCCAGCAGGACGCCGAGCGCGACCGCGGTGCCGACCTCGATGATGTCCACCTGCGGGATCTGCGTGAGCGCGGCGAAGGTGCCCGCGAGGACCACGCCCGCCGCGGTGATCACGCCCCCGGTGACGCCGAGTCCGCGCAGGGTGCCGGCCCGCAGCCCCAGCCGCCGTGACTCCTCCCGGATCCGCGCGCTGAGGAAGATGTTGTAGTCGACGCCGAGCGCGACCAGGAAGATGAAGATGTAGATGGGGATCTCCGACTCGACGCCGGAGTAGCCGAAAGCGAACCGCCACAGCAGGCTCGACAGGCCGAACGATGCCGCGAAGCTCAGCGCGGTCGTGGCCACCAGCACCAGGGGCGCGACGACCGCCCGCAGCAGCAGCGCGATGACGATGAAGATCACGACCAGCACGAGCGGGATGATCGCCGTGTCGTCGCGGCCCGCGGCCTGCGCCGCGTCGTACTGGATCGCCGGCTGGCCGCCCACGAGCGAGCCGGGCGCGTCCTGGGAGAGCGCCTGGCGCAGGTCGACGATCGCGGTCGTCCCCGCGGACCCGAACGGCGGGACCGCCAGCACCACTGAGTAGCTGTCATAGCCCCGCACCGGCGCCCCAGCCAGAACCTCGCCGACACCCGGCGTCGCACGCGCCGCGGCGGCCGCCGCGGCCGCCTGGTCTGGCGGGGTGAGCACGACCAGCGGGGCGATGACCCCGGCCGGATAGTGCGCGGCGAGCAGCTGCGCGCCGGCAACGCTGCCCGGGTGGCCCTTCACGTTGTCCACCGGGTTGTCGTCGACCCGCAGCGACACCAGGCCGGCGCAGGCCGCGCCGAGCAGCAGCACCACGACGACAACGGTCCGCGCGGGATGACGCGCGACCCGGGTCCCGATGCCCGCCCAGAAGCGGGACTCCTCTCGTCCGGCCGCCCCGTACCGGGGGATCCGCGGCCAGAAGGCCGCCCGCCCGAAGGCGAGCAGCAGCGCGGGCAGGAACGTGGCCTGGGCGAGCAGGGCCGCGACGATCCCCACGGCGCCGACCGGCCCGAGCCCGTGCAGCGACGCCGAGTCGGCCACCAGCAGGCAGATCATGGCGCAGGTGACCGTCGCGGCGGAGGCGACAAGAGTCGGCAGCGTGGCTCGCAGCGCGGTCGCCATCGCGGCCTCGGTCGTCGCATGGTGCCGCAGTTCCTCCCGGTACCTGTGGACAAGCAGCAGCGCGTAGTCGCTGGCCGCGCCGAAGACCAGCACGATGAGGATGTCGGCGGACAGCGTGCTCACCGTGAGCCCGGCATTGGCCAGGCCGTGGGCGGCTGCCTGGGCGACGACGATCGCCCCGACCGCGCCGAGCAGCGGCAGCAGCCACAGCAGCGGGCTCCGGTACACGATCAGCAGGATGACCGCCACGATCACGAGTGCTGTCAGCAGCAGGATGGTCTGCTGGTTCCCGGCGCTGGAGTCGGCGTTGACCGCGGCCGCCCCGGTCACCGCGACCGCGAGGCCTTCCCCCGCGTGGCTCGTCGCCGTGGCCACCGCGGCGCGAATGGCCGAAACCGCGGCGCGGTCGACGCCGCCGGAACTGGCGGGCGCCGTCACGTTCGCCGTGAACTGCGCGGCCTCGCCGTCGGCCGACCGTTGCACAGGCCCCGGTCCGGACAAGCCGGTGACGTGCCCCACCAGGCCCGCCACCGCGGTGCGCGCCGCGCCGACCGTCGCCACGTCCGCGGCGGTCAGGCCGCTGTCGCGGGCGAACACCACGACCGCCGCGTTGGTCAGCGGCTGGCCGGGACCCTGGCCCGCCTCCTGGAGCAGGACGACCCTGGTCGACGGCGCCGACGAGGGCAGGTAGGCCGAGGCGCTGTCGTTGGTGACCTTCGACAGGCTTCCCGCCAGCCCGTGCAGCACGATGATGGCGAGTACCCAGGCGATCACCGCCGGCCAGCGCAGCCGGCGCAGTGCGGTGGCGAACCGGTCGTCCGGGGTGCGCGTGACCCGGTTGCGTGACCCCGTGGTCTGGATCGCTGGCATCGCAGGCGTCTCCTCGTGCTCCGTGTGACGCGATCAGTGTGATCAGGTCAGCTGGCCGGCTAGCGGCCGGTGCGCCGGCACCTGACGATGATCCCGACGATGATGACCGGGATCAGCCAGCCGAAGCTGGCATGGCCGGTCCGGATGTTCCCCAGCAGGCTGACGGCGGCGACCACCGCGATCACGCACAGCACGGGGATGCGGGCTGGCCGCAAGCCCGCCCGTCGGCGCGCAGCGGGAACCGCGCCGCTGGGTAGGTCGGCGAACAGCCCGGCTAGCTCGTTCCCGGTCCGGGCCTGCAGGGCGCGGCCGGACCGGTCCTCGAACTCCTCGAGCGTCAGGCGGCCAGCCTGGAAGTGCTCGCTCAGTTCAGCGACTGCCCGGTCGCGCTCGGCGTCCGACACCCGCAGGCTGCCGTCAGGGAAATCCGTTCGCATGCTGTCCATCGCTGACATCCCCTCGCACTCACCGGCAACGCTACGCAGCGGCAAGCGCGGTGCCATCGGCGCCTGAGTTGACTCCGCGATCTCAACCCCTGGGTGGAGACGTCAGCCCGGGCTGGCCAGCCCGCTGCGGAACGCGTAGCCCACGAGCTGCGCCCGGTCCCGCAGGCCGGTCTTGGCGAAGATGTGGTTGATGTGCGTCTTCACGGTGGCCTCGGACACGTACAGGGTCGCCGCTATCTCCGCGTTGG
>JASHXJ010000040.1 GCA_030043595.1 Trebonia sp. | reverse complement strand
CGGACGCGGGCGGCGGCGGCCTTGCCGCCGGTCGCCTTCATGACCGCGCCGACCAGGACCCCGGCCGCCGCCGTCTTGCCGCCGCGCACCTTCTCCGCCACGTCCGGGTTGGCGGCGATGGCCTCGTCGATCGCGGCGAGCAGGGCCGAGTCGTCGCTCACCACGGCCAGGCCGCGGGCGGCCACGACCTCGTCCGGCGAGCCCTCGCCGTCCAGCACGCCGTCGATGACCTCGCGGGCGAGCCGGTCGTTCAGCGTGCCGGCGGCCACCAGCGCGGAAATCCGGGCGACGTCGGCGGGGGTGACCGGCAGGTCGCAGACGTCCACGCCGGAGTCGTTGGCGCGCCTGGCCAGCTCGCCCAGCCACCACTTGCGCGCGTCAGCCGGGGACGCGCCGCAGGCGACCGTCGCCTCGACGACGTCCAGGGCGCCCACGTTCCGCAGCGCCTCGAACTCCAGCTCAGACAGCTGCCACGATTCGATCAGCCGGGCGCGGCGCGCCGACGGAAGCTCGGGCAGCGACGCCCTGATCGACGCCACCCAGGACTCGTCAGGCGCGACCGGCACCAGGTCGGGCTCGGGGAAGTACCGGTAGTCCTGCGCCTCCTCCTTGGAGCGCCCGGGGGTGGTGACGCCGGAGTCCTCGTGGAAGTGCCTGGTCTCCTGGATCACGCGCCCGCCGGCGTCAAGGACGCCAGCCTGCCGCGAGATCTCCGAACGGACCGCGCGTTCCACCGAGCGCAGCGAGTTCACGTTCTTGGTCTCGGTCCGCTTACCCCACGTGGCCGAGCCGCGGGGCGAGATCGACGTGTTCACGTCGCAGCGCAGCGAGCCCTCCTCCATCCGCACATCGGAAACGCCGAGCGTGCGGAGCACGTCGCGCAGTTCGGTCACGTATGCCCGCGCTACTTCTGGGGCCAGGAACCCGGTGCCGGGAACCGGCCTGGTGACGACCTCCACCAGCGGGATGCCCGCCCGGTTGTAGTCGACGAGCGAGTACTCGGCGCCCTGGATGCGCCCGGTCGCGCCGCCGATGTGCAGCGACTTGCCGGTGTCCTCCTCCAGGTGCACCCGCTCGATGCCGACCCGGACCGTCTTGCCGCCGACGAGCACGTCGAGATACCCGTCCGTGCACAGGGGCTCGTCGTACTGGGAGATCTGGAAGTTCTTCGGCATGTCGGGGTAGAAGTAGTTCTTCCGCGCGAACCGGCACCAGGACGCGATCGAGCAGTTGAGCGCCAGCCCGATCCTGATCGTGTACTCGATGGCCAGCCGGTTCACCACGGGCAGCGAGCCGGGCAGGCCCAGGCAGACCGGGCAGACCTGGCTGTTCGGCTCGGCGCCGAACGACGTCCCGCAGCCGCAGAACATCTTCGTCCGCGTGCCGAGCTCCACGTGCGTCTCGAGCCCGAAGACTGGCTCGTACCGCTGCAGCGCCGCTTCGTAGGAAGGCGTCTCATACGTGACGGTCATGATCAGGCCACAAGTCCCTTCGCCTCGGTGAGCAGCGGGTGCCCCCAGCGATCCCGCAGGGCCGCCTCCGCCGCGGCGGCTACCCGGTACAGCCGGTCGTCCGCCAGCGGCGGCGCCATCACCTGCAGCCCGGCGGGCAGGCCGTCCTCGTCGGCCAGGCCGCAGGGCACGGAGATCGCGGCGTTGCCCGCCAGGTCCGTCGGGATCGTGCACAGGTCGGCGAGGTACATCGCCATCGGGTCGTCCACGCGTTCGCCGAGCGGGAAGGCGGTGGTCGGGGTGACCGGCGAGACCAGCACGTCGACCTGGCCGAACGCGGCCTCGAAATCACTGATGATCAGCGTGCGGACCTGCTGCGCCTTGCCGTAGTAGGCGTCGTAGTAGCCGCTGGACAGGGCGTACGTGCCCAGCATGATCCGGCGCTTGACCTCCGCGCCGAACCCGGCCGCCCGGGACTGCGCCATCACCTCTTCCGCGCTGCCCGCGCCGACCCGCAGCCCGTAGCGCATCCCGTCGAACCGCGCCAGGTTGGACGACACCTCGCTCGGCGCGATCAGGTAGTAGGCGGGCAGCGCGTAGCTGAAGTGCGGGCAGCTGATCTCGGTGACCTTGGCCCCCAGCGACTCGAGCAGCTCCACCGCCTCGGTGAACCGTGCCATCACGCCCGGCTGGTAGCCGTCGCCTGAGAACTCGGTGACGACGCCGACCCGCATCCCGGCCACGTCGCCGTGGCGAGCCGCCTCGACGACAGGCGGCACGGCCGCGTCGATCGACGTGGAGTCCATCGGGTCGTACCCGGACATCGCCTCGTGCAGCAGGGCGGCGTCAAGGACGGTCCGCCCGAGCGGTCCCGGGGTGTCCAGGGAAGAGGCGAACGCCACCACGCCGTAGCGGGAAGAGCCGCCGTACGTCGGCTTGGTGCCCACGATTCCGCACACCGCGGCGGGCTGGCGGATCGAGCCGCCCGTGTCGGTGCCGAGCGCCAGCGGCGCCTCGTAGGCCGCGACCGCCGCCGCCGAGCCGCCGGAGGAGCCGCCCGGGACGCGGTTCAGGTCCCACGGATTGCGCGATGCCCCGAACCCGGAGTTCTCGGTGGACGAGCCCATCGCGAACTCGTCCATGTTCGTCTTGCCGATCAGCAC
>JASHXJ010000327.1 GCA_030043595.1 Trebonia sp. | reverse complement strand
TCGTGCCCGGCCGCCCACGACGCCAGCTCGGCCTGCGCGTCGAACAGCCGCAGCGTCGCCGAGGCGGGGCCGAGTTCCTTGGCCGAGTCCGAGTAGCCGAGCATGACCTCGAGGTGCCGCCCGTTCGCCGCCAGCCGTTCGGCGACCGCCGGCAGCGCCAGCATCTGCGTCAGCACGGCGGGCGCCCGCGCCAGGTCATCGCCGCTCTCGAACAGCGGTACCACGTCGAGCACGGGCCCGCCGCCGTCCGGGAACGCGTACCCCGCTAGCTCGTACACGGCCGCGACGTCGGCGGCGCAGGTGGTGAACGAGATGATGTACCGATGGCAGGCGGCCACGCCGAACCGGCGCTGGACCCAGGCGACCACCCGGATCGTGTCGAGGACCTCAGCCGTCATCGGCGACGGCGCGGACGCGGGCTGGTCAGGAGACGCGGACGCGGAGCCTCGCAGCTCGGCGAGCGCCCGGGCGTGCACCTGCGAATGCTGCCTGACCTCAAGGCCCGCCAGGTGGAAGCCGAACGTCTCGACCTGCCAGATCAGGTGCTGCAGTTCCCCGAATGCCTGCCTGACCGCCCCGGCCGCCGCCAGCGACGACTGGACCAGGCGCAGGTCAGCCAGGAACTCCGCGGGACCGGCGTAGGCCAGGTCGGCGTCGCGGGTGCGCGTGGCCGCGAGCCGTTCGGCCGCGTAGAGGAGGTAGCTGCGGTAGGGCTCTATCGGCGAGCGGGCGGTGATATCGTCGAGCAGGTCCGGGTGCGCGGCCGACGCCGATGCCAGCGCCCGGCGCAGTTCGGGCGACGGCGGCGCGGCGCCCTCATTCACGGTCAGCGCCCGGCCGATCCGGTTGCAGACGGCCTCGAGGGCGCGCAGCGCGTGGTCGGCCTGGATGACCGCGGCCTCCCTGGTGACCGCGGCGGTCACCGTCGGGTTGCCGTCCCGGTCGGCGCCGACCCAGCTGCCGAACCGCAGGAACGCGGGAACCGGCGAGGGCACCCGCCCGCTGTCCGGGCCGAGCAGCACCTGGTCCATCGCCCGGTACAGCGCGGGCACCAGCCGGAACAGCGTCTCGTCGAACGCGGTCATCACCGTGCGGACCTCGTCGGCCGGGGTCATCCCCGCCACCCGCAGCTGCGCGGTCCGCCACAGCAGGTCGATCTCCTCGCGCAACTGCCGCCGCGCCTCGGCCTGCTGCGCCGCGCCCGACCGGCTGTCGTCGATCGCGGCGAGCAGGCCGCTGATCCGGCGCAGCGACGCGACCACGGCGCGGCGGCGCGCCTCGGTCGGGTGCGCGGTGAACACCGGATGCACGCGCAGCCCGGCCAGGAGCTCGGCCACGTGCGCGCGACCCTGTTCGGCGGTGATCTGGGCGACGGCGGCGGCGAGCGACTCGCGCGGTGCCCTGTCGCCGGAGTCGCGCTCGCGGAGGGTGCGCACGCGCTGCTGCTCTTCGGCCAGGTTGGCCAGGTGGAAGTAGACGGTGAACGCGCGGGCGACCTGTTCGGCCCGCGTCTGGGACCAGGACGCGACGAGCGCGGCGATGGCGTCCCCGGCCGCGGCCGCCTCGGGTCCGGCGCGGTCCGGCACGCGGCGGGCGCCGATCACCGCGCGGCGCAGCCGCTCCACGTCCGCGAGCAGGTCCGGCCCGTCGGACTCGCTGATCACCTCGCCGAGCATGTCGCCGAGCAGCCGGACATCGCGGCGCATCAGCTCGGGCAGCTCAGCCGAGTCGCGTTCCCTGTCCACGCTGGCGGTGCTCACGACACGAGCCTAACGGGACCAGGGGGGAATGGGGGGACGGGCAGTCCCCCATGCGGGGGGTCCCCGGGGGGTCGTCCCCCGGGGGAAGCAGGGGTCCGGGGGGTCGCCCCCCCGGGCTAGCATCAGGCCATGACCGCAGCTGACACGATTCCTGACGAGACGCCTGATCCGCACACCACCGCGGGGAAGATCGCCGGCCTGGAACGCCGCCGCTACGAGGCGGTGCACGCCGGTTCCGCGCAGGCGGTGCAGAAGCAGCACGCCCGCGGCAAGCTCACCGCCCGCGAGCGCATCGACCTGCTGCTCGACGAGGGCTCGTTTACCGAGTTCGACGAGCTGGCCAGGCACCGGGCGCACGACTTCGGCATCCAGGGGAACCGGCCGTACGGCGACGGGGTGGTCACCGGGCACGGCACCGTCGACGGCCGCCCGGTCTGCGTGTTCAGCCAGGACTTCACGGTGTTCGGCGGGTCGCTTGGCGAGGTCTACGGCGAGAAGATCGTCAAGGTCATGGACCACGCGATGAAGACCGGCTGCCCGGTGATCGGCATCAACGACGGCGGCGGCGCCCGGATCCAGGAGGGCGTGGTCGCGCTCGGCCTGTTCGCCGAGATCTTCTTCAGGAACACCCGCGCCTCCGGCGTGATCCCGCAGATCTCGCTGATCATGGGGCCGTGCGCCGGCGGTGCCGTCTACTCGCCCGCGATCACCGACTTCACCCTGATGGTCGAGGGCACCAGCCACATGTTCATCACGGGACCGGACGTGATCAAGACCGTGACCGGGGAGGACGTGACCTTCGAGGAGCTCGGCGGCGCGCACGCGCACGCGGTCAAGTCCGGCGTCGCGCACTACCAGGCGGAGTCCGAGGAAGACTGCATCGCCTTCGCCCGCGACCTGCTGTCCTACCTGCCGTCCAACAACCTGGACGAGCCCCCGGCCCGCGACGTCCCGGCGGACCTGGAGATCTCCGGCGAGGACCGGGCGCTCGACACGCTCATCCCCGACTCGCCCAACCAGCCCTACGATATGCACGCGGTCATCGAGACCCTGCTCGACGACGGCGATTTCCTGGAGATCCACGCCGGGTTCGCGCCGAACATCGTCGTCGGCTTCGGCCGCATCGCCGGCTCTCCTGTCGGCGTGGTGGCCAACCAGCCGATGCACTTCGCCGGCTGCCTGGACATCGACGCCTCGGAGAAGGCGGCACGGTTCGTCAGGACCTGCGACGCGTTCAGCATCCCGATCCTCACGCTGGTCGACGTGCCGGGCTTCCTGCCCGGGGTCAGCCAGGAGTGGCGCGGCATCATCCGGCGCGGCGCCAAGCTGATCTACGCCTACGCCGAGGCCACCGTTCCCAAGATCACCGTGATCACGCGCAAGGCCTACGGCGGCGCCTACGACGTCATGGGATCCAAGCACCTCGGCGGCGACATCAACCTGGCGTGGCCGACCGCCCAGATCGCGGTGATGGGCGCCCAGGGCGCGGTCAACATCCTGTACCGCCGTGAGCTCGCCGCGGCAGCGAACCCCGAGGAACTGCGGGCGCGGCGGACCGCCGAATACGAGGACACCCTCGCCAATCCGTATGTCGCCGCCGAACGCGGGTACCTGGACGCGGTGATCCGCCCGGCCGAAACCCGCGTCGCCGTTACCAAGGCCCTGAGGTCGCTGCGCACCAAGCGGGAAACACTGCCGCCGAAGAAGCATGGCAACATTCCGTTGTGAGCGCTGGGTAACCCCGGCCACGGAGAGTACACGCATTTCAGGCGGCTGCCGGCAATGCCGGCGCAACTGGCGCGCGCATTGCGCCGGCTGGCCTAGAGTCATATGACGATGAGCGAATTCGCCGCCCCGATGCCCGTCCTCGCCAGATACGCCGTTATGGTCGATGTCGGGTATATCTACGCGGCTGCGGGCGAATTGCTATTCGGTACCAGCTCGCGGCGTGACTACCGGGTGGACGCGGTCGGCCTTATCCAGGCGGTCACCAAGCACGCGGACGAGGTGTTCCGCGGCGAGCTGCTCCGCGTCTACTGGTACGACGCCGCGCGGGACCGGGTGCCGACCATCGACCAGCGTGTCGTCGCGCAGATGGCCTGGGTGAAGCTCCGCCTCGGCAACCTGAACGCGCGCGGCCAGCAAAAGGGCGTGGACGCCAACATCCGCGCCGACATGGAGGCGCTCGCCCGGCACCGTGCGATCACCGACGCCGTGCTCATCGCGGGCGACGAGGACATGGTCCCGGCCGTGGAGGCGGCCCAGGCGTTCGGTGTCCGGGTGCACCTGTGGGGAGTCGAGCCGCCGTACGGCACCAACCAGGCCGAGCGGCTCGTCTGGGAATCGGACACCGTGGACGTGCTCGACGCCGGGTTCCTTCGGCCGTACTTCGCGCGCAACCCGGTCACCGAGCAGCCGCGGCCGGACATCCAGGCCACCGTCCCGTCACCGGCCCAGCTGTTCGGCGAGCGGCACGTCCGCCCGCCCGCGCCGCTGGGGCGCAACTCGCACGGCAGCGCAACCGGCCCGATGCCGCGGCTCGGCCCGGACCGGCGGCACGTCGAAGAGGCCGGGGAGCACGTCGCGCACAAGTGGATCCTCACCCGGGGCGCCGACAACATCCGCGACCTGCTGCCCGGCCCGATCCTGCCGCCGGTCATCGACAAGGAACTGCTCGTCGAGGCGGAAAAGGAACTCGGCCAGTCGCTGCGCCCCTACCAGGAGGCCCGCGAATGGCTGCGGGACGCGTTCTGGGCACGGGTGCACAGGGAGTTCGGCATCGGAGTGGGCAAGTCGCGTGGCTGAACCGGTACCAGCGCTTCGCGTGGTCCGGGGCGACGCCAGCGCGGCGGAGATCGCGGCGCTCGTCGCCGTCCTGGCGGCCGCCGCGGCCGCGCGCAGGGGCGTTGCGGCCGGGGAGCCGGCACGGATCGTTCGGGATCAGTGGAATGAAAAATCCCGGCTGATGCGGCCAGCTGTGCACCCTTCCGCCGGCGGGTGGCGGCGCTCGGCGCTGCCTTAGCCGCTGCCCTGGCCCCCCTTGCCGCGGCGCCGCGGATCATATATCTTCGCTTCGGCCATGGCTCCCGCACAGCCTGAGGTGACGCGATGAAGAAAGCGCACATCGACGAGCTCAAACTGACCGACGTCCGTCCCGGGGTGACCCGGCGGTCGTTCTCCGGGGCCGGCGCCACGCTGGCCTGGGGCACGCTCAGCCCTGGCCATGAGCCACGGCCGCATACCCATCCGCATGAGCAGATCGTGTACATCGTCTCCGGGCACGGGACGTTCACCGTCGGCGACGAGACCGTCGAGGTCGCGCAGGGGGACATGCTCGTCGTGCCGTCCGGCGTGCTGCACTACGCCGTCGCGGCCGACGACGAGCCGATGGTCGACCTGAGCATCTTCAGCCCGCGCCGCGACGACTATTACGCGATCGACGAGGGCGTCAGGGGCGTCAGGGGCGTCGAGGGCGACGGCGGTTCCGACGGCTGAGCGGCTGCCGCTGCGGGCGCGGCTGCGCGGCGGCGAGCGGCTGCTCAGCACGTTCGTGAAGTCCCGCGACCCGCTGGTCACCGACGCGCTGGCTGGCGCCGGGTACGACCTCATCGTCGCCGACCTGGAGCACTCGTCGCTGTCGGCGGGCGACATCGAGGGCATCGTCCGCGCGTGCGACGCCCACGGCGTGCCGGTCGTCGTGCGGATGCCCGCCTCGGCGCTCGGGCTGTGCGGGCAGCTGCTCGATTCCGGGGTGACCGGGATCCAGGTCAGCGACGTCTGCTGCGCGGCGGACGCGCTGGCGGTGCGCGCGGCGGCGCAGTACCCGCCCGTGGGGACGCGGTCGCTGGCACTGTCGACGCGGGCCGCGCGGTTCGGGGCTGTGCCGGCTGCCTCCTACGTGGCGGCCAGCCTGGAATCGACGGTGCTCGTCGGGCAGATCGAGTCGGCGGAAGGGGTCGCCGCGCTCGGTGAGATCCTGCAGGCCGGCGTGTTCGACGCGCTGTTCATCGGGCCGAGCGACATGTCGGTGTCGGTGGGGCATCCGGGCGACGCGCGGCACCCCGACGTGACGGGCGCGATCGACTCGGTGGTCGCCGCGACGCTCCGGCACGGGACGCCGCTCGGGATCTTCTGCGGCAGCGCCGAGGAGGCGCTGCAGTGGGCGGCCCGCGGGCTGACGCTGCTCGCCGTCTCCAGCGACCTGACGATGCTCGCCGCGGCCGCGCGGGCGGCCCTGCGACAGCTCCAGCTTCCCGCGGACGGCTAAGGACGGGCTGATGACCGAGCTGATGACCGAGAAATGGCGCGACGTCGCGCACATCGGGCACGCGGAACTGCTCACCCCGGTGCCGGAGGAGAGCCTGCGCTACTTCACCTCGCTGCTCGGCCTGACCGTGGCGGCCGAGGGCGGCGGCTCCTGGTACCTGCGCGGATACGGCGACTACGAGCCGTACTGCCTGAAGCTGACGGCCTCTGATCACGCAGGCCTGGGGCACATGGCGGTGCGCGCGTGGAGTCCCGCGGCGCTGGAGCGCCGGGTCGGGTGGCTCAAGTCGGCCGGCGTCTCCGGTTCCTGGGTGCAGCCGGAAGCGGGGAAGGGGCCCTTCTTTGAGTTCGCCGACCCGGACGGGCACCCGATGCGGATCTACTACGAGACCTCGAAGTGGTCCGCGCCGGCCGGGGAGCCGCCCGCGATGAAGACCAACCACCAGCGGTACCTGGGTTGCGGCGCCAACGTCCGGCGCCTGGAGCACGTCAACCTGATGGCGCGCGACGTGCGGGCGTGCCGTGAATTCTGGGACGACGGGTTCGGGCTGCGCACGTTCGAGATCATCCGGCGGCCCGACGGCTCCGAGGACGGGGCGTGGCTGAGCAGCACCGTCCAGGGGCACGAGGTCATCTACGTGCGGGACTACCTGGGCGGGGCGGGGCGGCTGCACCACCTGGCGTTCTGGGTGGACTCGCGGGAGGACGTGCTGCGGGCAGCCGACCTGATGAACGACGCCTTCGTGCCGATCGAGGCCGGGCCGTCCCGGCACATCCCGATCCAGGGGTTCTACCTGTACACGCGCGAGCCGGGCGGCAACCGGATCGAGATCTGCTCGGGCGGTTACCTCGGGTTCGACCCGGACGACAACCCGGTGATCTGGACGTCCTCGGAGTACGCGGCCAAGCCGGGCTGGGGCGCCCGGCTGCCGTCAACGTTCCGGAACTACGGCACCCCGCCTGTCGGCGCGCCCGCGGAGTCGGACTGCTCGGACTGGCCCGCCCCGGCGTACCTGGGGCAGCCGTGAAGATCACGATCGCCGGAGCCGGAGCCATGGGATGCCGGTTCGGCGGCGCGCTGCTGCTGGCAGGCCATGACGTGCTGCTGCTCGACGGGTGGCCGGAGCACGTCTCGGCGATCAACGTCGCCGGGCTGCGGATCGACGACCCGGGCGGCTCCCGGGTGCTGCAGGTCCCGGCGCGGGTCTTCCCGGCCCCGGCCGGGGAGCACGCGGACCTGCTCATCGTGTTCACCAAGGCCACGGCGACGGCCGCGGTGGCGGCCGCCGCGGCGGGCGCGATCGGGCCGTCCACGGTGGTCCTCACCCTGCAGAACGGCCTGGGCAACATCGAGACGCTGCTGCAGTACGTGCCCGATTCGCGGCTGCTGGCCGGCACCACCACACTCGGCACCGAGCTCCTCGGCCCTGGGCACATCCGCGCGCTGGGGTCCGGTGAGACAGTCCTCGGCGCGCTCCAGCCAGGGCCTTCCGATCATGCCGAACGGACCGTGCATGCTCTGTCCGCCGCAGGCCTGCCCGCCCAGGCGGCCGACGACGTGCTCGGCGTGATCTGGGCGAAGGTCGCCTTCAACTGCGTGATGAACGCGCTGTGCGCCATCGCGTCGATCCCCGTGTCCGCACTGGCCTTGTATGACGGGTTTGACGCGCTGGCCGGCTCGATCCTGGACGAGGTGGCGGCGGTGGCCGCGGCGGAAGGCGTCACCGTGGACACGGCGGCTTCGCTGCGCCTGATGAAGGCGCAGTTCGACCCGTCCGCGTCCGGCGACCACCTGGCGTCCACCCTGCAGGACCTGATGAACGGCCGGGCAACCGAGGTCGGCCACCTCAACGGCGCGATCGCGTCCCGGGCCGTGGCGCATGGCCTCGAGGCGCCGCTGAACGCGCTCATCACCCAGCTCATCCACTTGCTGGAAGCCACCTGGCCGCGCCGCGTGAACCGCCTGCACGCCGAAGCCTGAGGGACGCTGACCGGCGACGCCCTCGCCGCTAGGACTGCATTTCCAGGACCGCGAACAGGAAACTGCTGCCCTTTCCCGCTCCTACTCCCACTACGGGGAACGTTAGCTCCCCCGTGCTCGGGTCGAATGACGCGCCGGAGGGTATCGAGAGCGGAAGGGTGTCCGCCGGGAAACCACTCACAACGCACGCGTCGGCCAGCGTGTCGAAGCTGGCTGTAAGGTCAGTGGCGTTGGCGCCGGACGGGCCGATGAAGAACGAGCAGGTGACACCGTTGTCGTTCACGCCGCCGTAGGCGAGAACCTCCGGCCCTGGCGCCCCGTTGCAGGCGTAGGCCACATCGCCGCTGCCGTCGGCGATCGATGCTCCGCCGTTCGGGCAGCTCGCATTCCCGGTCGCCAGCGCCGCGACCGTGGCTCCCGTTCCGGGTGAGCCGTTGGCTCCCGGTGTGCCCGCGGGTCCGGGCGGGCCCGGCGGCCCCGACTCGTTCCAGGAGATCGGGGTGGTCCCCCTGGGGCAGGTCGTGCCCTGGTTTTGCAGGACGAGGATGTGGCTGCCGTCGATGGCGGCGCTGGTCCAGCAACCGTCGATGACGCCGGAACCGGACACCGGGCTGGGATCGGACAGCACCGCCGCAGCCGCGACGGTGGTCCCTGCCGCGAGGAGCAGGGTCGCGGCGCCCGCGGCAACGATGGTCCGCGTCTTCAGTTTCATCTTCTGCCTCCGTTCGGGCATGCCAGTCGTGCCCCAGGCCAGGCGCTGTGCCAGACCATATCGTCTTCGGCCAGGTGCGGCGCGGGCGTGAGAACATGTGGCGCATGCCGTGGAATGCCGGTGATTTGTGCACAGGAGGTAGTGCGTGACGGCGCCGTTTGCGCCTGCTCTGCTCGGGTGGAAGCAGAGCGGGAAGAACAAGTTGGGCTGGCCCTTGGTGCCGAACCTTGCAGATGTGGACAATGCGGAGTCCATCCGGATCGGCGCCGGGATGCTTGATTACCTCGACGTGGTGCGAGACATGGTCTCCGACGTGCCCAAGGACCCCGGAGGACCGCTGGAACAGGAAGTCTGTGACCACCTCGCTGCGCAACTCCCGAAGCTGCGCCCCGAGCGTGGCTGGGTGGTCGCCCGGGGCGCGATTATCACCCAGTTCGACCAGTACGCGCACCTCAATAAGGTGGCCGAACTGGTCCGCGCCAATCCTGAGCTGCGCATCAGCGTGGGGATGGATTACCTCATCAAGCCGGACGTGACGGTCGCCCTGGGGAATGTGGTGACTGCGTCCGGGCTGCCTCCGCTGCATGCGGCAATCTCGTGCAAGTGGACGATCCGCTCCGACCGGGTGCAGAACATCCGGCATGAGTGCCTGCAGATGATCCGTCATCGTCGTGGCAGGCAGCCGCACCTGGTGACCGTGACTGCTGAGCCGTTGCCTAGCCGCCTGGCCTCGATCGCCAGGGGAACCGGCGAGGTCGACGCTGTGTACCATGTGGCTTTCGATGCCCTCAATGCCAGCGTGAGCGAGAATGCCAATCCAGAGCAGCAAGATGCGTGGCGGGAGGTCGTAGGCCAGCGGCGCCTGCTCAGCTACGAGTTGCTGGCCGAGACCCTGGGTTCCTGGTAACCAGGACCGGGCGGACGGCGTGGCATGCGTCGAATGTCGGTACCCACGGGCAGAATGAGCCTTGATGCTAGCACTGGAGGAACTGTGCACGAACTGAGCTGCCTCGAGATCTGCGCCGGTGCTGGCGGCCAGTCGCTTGGCCTAGAGCAGGCAGGGTTCAGCCACGAGGCAGTAGTCGAACTTGACCCCGATGCATGCGAGACTCTCCGCCTTAACCGCGGCTCTGAGTGGAAAGTCGTCGAAGACGACGTTCACAACCTGGACGGGCGCTCTTACGCGGGCATCGATCTCTTCTCCGGCGGCGTGCCCTGCCCTCCCTTCTCTATCGCGGGTAAGCGGCTCGGCCAAGACGACGACCGCGACTTGTTCCCGCAGGCACTGCGGCTTGTCAGGCAGACCGCGCCGCGGGCCGTCCTCCTGGAGAACGTGCCGGGCCTGGCCACCAGCCGGTTCGACAGCTACCGAGCCCATGTGGTGGAGCAGTTGCGGGCATTCGGATACCAGACATGGTGGGATGTCGTGCAGGCCAGCGAACATGGAGTTCCTCAACTGCGGCCCAGATTCGTCCTGGTGGCCGTGCAGGAACGCTGGGCGGGGCATTTCCGGTGGCCGGAGTCCGCACCTTCTCCGCCGCCGACGGTCGGTGACACGCTGCACGACCTCATCAGTGCGGACGGCTGGCCGGGCGCCGACGAGTGGCGGGACAAGGCCCGGGGGGTCGGGCCCACCATCGTCGGCGGCAGCAAGAAGCACGGCGGCCCGGACCTTGGTCCCACCCGTGCACGTGAAGCATGGAAAAAACTGGGGGTGGACGGCCTCGGCATTGCCGATAAACCTCCTGGGCCGGATTTCGCGATCGACCGAATGCCAAAGCTGACTACCCGGATGGTGGCCCGCATCCAGGGTTTTCCTGACACTTGGGAGTTCTCGGGCCGGAAAACAGCGGCCTACCGTCAGGTCGGCAACGCATTCCCGCCGCCAGTCGCCAGGACCCTGGGCGAAGCAATCCGCGACGCGCTGAATGCAACTGCCTCTGTGCCGGCAGTCACCGACCTCGGGCATCATTCGAGCCGTGCGGCGCAGGCTCGCCCTGCTTAATTCAGATCGCCCGGCTCACGGACCGAAGATGTCCTTCGCTGTAACCGTCAGGGTGTCATCGTCGGCATGATCCACGGCATCGCGTCCGCAGATCGCGCACTGCAGTCCTTCAGCGTCCTCTGTCAGGCGCGCGGCCTTGCGCGCAAGCCCGGCCTTGACGCGCCCGGCGTTCACGGTGCCCGCCCACTTGGCGTCGCCGACGAGCACCGGCACCCGGGTAAGGCCGCGCCGCGCAAGGACAACGGCGTCGATCCCCTGCTGGCTGTCGGCGCCCCACCATGAGCCGACGGCCACGATGTCCTGACCGAGCTCGCCCTGGTTGGCCAGCCGCCGCAGATGCTCACGGAAAGCCTCCTCGTACACCGGCCCCATGTGCCCATCGATGAACGCGGCCAGGGGACCGATGATGGATCTGCCCAGGCCCCGCTCAATCTCGGCCCGGAACCTGGTGAGCGGCCCTAGGTAGAACGCGAGGTAGTTGTCGGCGATCCGGTAGATGCGCCGGCGCGAGCGCGTTTCCAGCTCGGTCACCGGAACCATCCGCTCGGCGCCGGGTGCCGTCTGTGGCGCCGAGCGGACGGTTCACGCGGGACGGAGCCAGCTTCTTAAGCTTCGCCGTGGCCGCGGCTTAATTCAGATTCAGTCCCGGCGCAATGAGCGCCGGTCATCGTGGTACCGAAGCTGCCATCACCGAAGGGGTTAACCTTGCCTGTCACGAACATGGACCGCGGCGTCCTGAACTTCTTTGCCGGTCCCACCGCATTGCCATGGCCAGTCATAGCGCGCATGCAGCGGGACATCGTCGACTTCCATGGCACCGGGATGGGCGTCATGGAAATCAGCCACCGCGCGCCGGAGATCGAGTTCCTGCTGGCCGACACCGCGGACAGAGTCCGCCGTGTGCTCGGCTTGACCGGGGACTGGGAGGTGCTGTTCCTGCAGGGCGGCGGATCGCTGCAGTTCAGCATGATCCCGATGAATTTCTCCGCCCCGGGGGAGCCCGTCGATTACGTCGACACCGGGTACTGGGCGTGCAAGTCGATAGCCGAGCCCCAGCGGATGGGGCGCGACGTCGCGGTCACGGCCTCGTCCGCCGACAGGTCCTACCGCTACGTGCCGCCTGTCTCGTCGATCAGGCCGCGGCGCCGCGCCAGGTACCTGCACCTCGTCACCAACAACACCGTCGAGGGCACGCAGTT
>JASHXJ010000326.1 GCA_030043595.1 Trebonia sp. | reverse complement strand
CGGCTGGCCGGGCGGACGCGGCGGTGGCGGGCAGCCAGCGGGCCGTCGCCCAGCTTGCAGCCATCGGCTACATGAACGGGGGCCAGGATCCGACCCTGCAGATGCTCACGAGCGGAAACCCGCAGGAGTTCCTCGACCAGGCTTCCATCGTCGAGGAACTCGACAACCAGGCGGGCGAGCGGCTGTCCGCGCTGCAGCTGAACCAGCTCGCGGCCGCGCGGGCGCAGGTGACCTCCAAGGAGGAGATCGCCACCGTCAACGAGCTGCAGGAGCAGATCAACAGCAAGGTCTCGGCCATCCAGTCCAAGCTCGACGTCCTCAACAGCTCGGCGATGACGCAGGCAATGGCCGTCTTCGACCAGACCGGCCAGTATCCCAACTACGTGCTGCCCGAGGCGAGCACCGTCGGCACCGTAGCGCTGCGGTGGGCGCTGACCCGGCGCGGCTACCCGTACGTGTGGGGTGCCGCCGGGCCGTACGCGTTTGACTGCTCGGGCCTTGTCGTCTGGGCGTTCGCGCAGGAGGGCATCTCGCTGCCGCACTACACCGGGTCCTTGTGGAATTCGGGCATGCACGTGTCACGGGCCGACCTCGAACCCGGCGACCTGGTGTTCTTCTTCGCCGACATCAGCCACGTGGGCATTTACATCGGCGACGGGCTGATGGTGGACGCGCCCACCTTCGGCCAGGTCGTGCAGGTCCAGCCGGTCTTCTGGAGCGCTTACGTAGGCGCGGTCCGGATCGCCTAGGCAGGCCGGACGAACGGGAACAGGATGGTCTCCCTGATGTTCTCGCCGGTCAGCATGATCATCAGCCGGTCGATGCCCATGCCCATCCCGCCCGTCGGCGGCATCGCGTACTCGAGGGCGCGCAGGAAGTCCTCGTCGAGTTGCATGGCCTCCGGGTCGCCCCCGGCTGCCAGCAGCGACTGCGCGGTCAGCCGGGCCCGCTCCTCCACCGGGTCGATGAGTTCGGAATACCCGGTCCCCAGCTCGGCGCCGAACGCCACCAGGTCCCACCGCTCAGCCAGCCGCGGGTCAGTGCGGTGCTGGCGCGTCAGCGGGGAGACCTCGACAGGGAAGTCCCGGTAGAACGTCGGCTCCACGGTCTGCTTCTCCACGAGCCGCTCGTACATCTCCAGGACGACCTGCCCCCGGTTCCAGGACGGCTGCAGCGGCACATCCGCCTTCGCGCACAGTTCCACCAAGACCGGCAACTCGGTATCCGGGGTCACCTCCACCCCGAGGGCCAGTGAGATCGCCTCGTGCACGCCCAGCGACCGCCAGGAACCGCCGATGTCGTACTCGCTGCCGTCAGCGCGCCTGATCACCGTGGACCCGAACGCCGCCACCGCCGCGCCCTGCGCCAGCGCCTGGGTCAGCTCGCCGATCGTGTTGTAGTCCCCGTACGCCTCGTAGGCCTCGAGCATCGTGAACTCGGGGTTGTGGGTACTGTCCACGCCCTCGTTCCGGAAGTTCCTGCCGATCTCGAAAACCTTCTCAAGCCCGCCGACGACCAGCCGCTTCAGGTAAAGCTCGAGTGCGATGCGCAGGTACACCGGCACGTCGTAGGCGTTGTAGTGCGTGCTGAACGGCCGTGCGTTCGCCCCGCCGTGCAGCGGGGTCAGGATCGGCGTCTCGACTTCCAGGTAGCCCCGGGCGAGCAGCGAGGACCGCACCGACTGCGTGACCGCCGAGCGCATCTCGGCCAGCCGTCGCGACGACGGGTTCACGATCAGGTCCAGGTACCGCTGCCGCACCCGCGACTCCGGGTCGGTCAGCCCGGCGTGCTTCTCCGGGAGCGGCCACAGCGACTTGGCGGTGATCGCGAAAGAGTCGGCGAGCACGGAAAGCTCACCGGACCGCGACGTGATCACCTCGCCAGTGACTCCCACGTGGTCCCCGAGGTCCACGTCCCGCTTCCAGGCGGCAAGCGCGTCCTCGCCCACCTTCGCCACGGAGATCATCACCTGAATGTCCCCGGTGCCATCGCGCAGCACCGCGAAGCAGAGCTTGCCGCCGATCCGGGACAGCATGACACGGCCCGCTACGCCAGCGACCTCACCGGTCGCCGTGTCCGCCGGCAGGTCGCCGTACCTGGAGCGCAGCTCGGCGGCCGTCGCCGTGCGCGGGTAGCCGACCGGGTAGGGATCGGTACCGGATGCCAGCATCCGGGCCCGCTTTTCGAGCCTGACGCGCACCTGCTCAGGGACGATGTCATCTGCCACGCCCGAAGGCTACCGGGGATCATCCCCGGCAGCACATCAGTTTCCGGTTGCCTGGCTGACGTTCCGTTCCCACACCAGGCGCAGCCCGATGAGCGTGAGCCACGGCTCATGCGCGTCGATGAGCGGCACCTCGTCGATCACCAGCGGAGCGAGCCCGCCGGTGGCGATCACCGTGACCGCGCCCGGGTCCTGCGGCGACAACTCGAGCGCCATCCGGCGGGCGATACCCTCCACCTGCCCGGCGAAGCCGTAGACGATTCCCGACTGAAGGGCCTCGACGGTGTTCTTGCCGATCACCCGCGGCGGCCTGGCCAGCTCCACCTTGAGCAGCTGCGCGGCGCGCCGGGACAGCGCGTCGACGGAGATCTCGATCCCCGGCGCGAGCGCCCCCCCGACGAACTCGCCCTTGGCGCTCACCGCGTCGAAATTCGTCGAGGTGCCGAAGTCGACCACAATGGCCGGCCCGCCGTACAGGTGCACCGCGGCCAGCGAGTTCATGATCCGGTCGCTGCCCACTTCCTTGGGGTTGTCCATGCGGATCGGCACCCCGGTCTTCACCCCGGGCTGCACGATCACGACCGGCAGTTCGGCGTAATAGCGGCGGCACATCTCGCGCATCTCGTGCAGTACCGAGGGCACCGTGGAGCAGAGCGCGATGCCGTGCAGGTCGGACTCGCTGAACGTCCCGGACTGCACGAGCAGGCCGTGCAGCACGACCGCGATCTCGTCCGCGGTCCTGTCGGGCACCGTGGCGATCCGCCAGTGCTCGACGATCGTCTCCGCGTCGAACATGCCGAGCACCGTGTTCGTGTTCCCGATGTCAATCGTCAGCAGCATCGCGTTCCGTCCCGAACCGCACAGGCACATTATCGATAAGACGCGTGCCACCCACCCGCGCCGCGAGAGCGAGCACGGCCGCACCAGTAAAATCATCATCCCGAACGGATACGTAAGTTCCCGCCTCGACGAGAGCAAGATAGTCCAGGCTGACCTGGCCTTCAGCCTGGGCTAGCACCCCCTGGGCAGCGCGCAGCACAGCGCGCGGGGCGCCCCCGCCCGCGGCGGCTGCCGCACCGGCGGCGAGCGCCTTGTGCAGGACAGGCGCCACGGACCGTTCGGATGATGAAAGGTATTTGTTCCTGCTGGAGAGGGCGAGGCCGTCAGCGGCCCGTACGGTGGGTACCGCCGCGATCTCGATGCCGAGCGCGAAGTCGGCGACCATCCGGCGGACCAGGGTCAGCTGCTGCGCGTCCTTCTGGCCGAAGACGGCGATGTCCGGGCGGACGAGGCTGAACAGCTTGAGCACCACGGTGAGCACGCCGCGGAAGAACCCCGGCCGGAACTCGCCCTCCAGGATCTCCCCCGCCGGCCCGGGATCGACCGTGACCTGCTGCGGCGCGGGATACATTTCCCTGGCGCTGGGCGCGAACACGAGGTCGGCGTGCTCAGCCGCGCACGTCCGCAGGTCATCGTCGAGCGTGCGCGGGTAGCGGTCCAGGTCCTCGCCCGCGCCGAACTGCAGCGGGTTCACGAAGATGGAGACCGCGACGGTGCCCGTCCGGGCGGGCGCCCCGGGCGTCCCGGCCAGCTCGCGGGCGCGCCGCAGCAGCGCGCGGTGCCCGTCGTGCAGGGCACCCATCGTGGGCACGAGGACGACAGGGCCCGGGAGCCTGTCGCGGGCCGCGCGGAGCTCGGCGCGGGTGCCGGCGACGATCACCGGTCCCCCAG
>JASHXJ010000325.1 GCA_030043595.1 Trebonia sp. | reverse complement strand
CAGGACGTACTTCCAAGCGGCCTCGGCGGCGCCGTCGGTGTCTTCGATCGCGACCAGCAGCGCCGAGATGATCGTGGTCACCTCGACCGCGATCCACAGCAGCGCCAGGCTGCCCATCAGCGGGGCGGCCAGCATCGCCCAGGCGAACACGTTGAACCCGGCCCAGAACCGGCGCGCGTACCTGCTGTCGTGGCGGGATTTCAGGTAGCCGACCGCGTAGACCGCGACCGCGGCGTACAGGAAGCTGGTCGCGAGCAGGAACACCGAGCTCACCGCGTCGACGCGCAGGTACCCGGACAGGAAGCTGAGGTCGCCGCGCGACGCGTCCGGCACCAGCGCCAGGACGAAGGCGAAGCTGGCGATCCCGGCCGCGACGGTGACCGCCGCCGCCGCGCGGGCGGGCAGCACGAGGCCCGCGATCGCGGCGGCGAACGGCACGATCACGATGGCGAGAACGACTGTGAACATCGGTTAGCCCCGTGTCATCCGTGTCAGCCGCGTCATCCGCGCAGCCGGGTCAGGTCGGCGGTGGACAGCGAGTCCGCCCGGCCGTGGTGCGCCCTTATCAGCATGCCGAACACCACGACCGCCACCAGCAGGTCGAAAAGGAACGCGGTCTCGAAGATCAGCGGCAGCCCGGCGGCCACCACGAGCGCGGCCAGCGATATCCCGTTCTCCAGCGAGAAGAACCCGATCGCCTGGGACGCCACGTCCTTGCGGATGATCATCAGCCCGAACGCGACGAACACCATCGCGGCGGCGATCGCCAGCGCGAGGGCCGGCGCCCCGGGACCGCCCATGTGCAGCGAGCCGACGGCGAAGAACCCGAACGCCGCGAGCGCGATCGTCGCCAGCACCGCGCTGGCCGGGCTGAGCGTGTGGCTGCCCGCCACGCCGGGCGGCTCCTCGCTCACGACGACGCTGCCCGGCAGCAGGCGGCGCAGTACCAGCGGCACCGCGACCACCTTGAGCGCGGCGGACAGCGCGGCGAGCGCGTACAGGTCGGGCAGGTTCCTGTCCGCGGCGATGACGACCGCGAGCACGGAGATCAGCGCGGACTGCACCGCGTACAGCCGGACCTGGTCCCTGGCCAGGGCCTGGCGCAGCATGCCGAACTCCAGCAGCAGCATCACCGCGGCGATCGCGTTCGCCGCGCCCGTGTAGACACCCGGCACGCCGGTCATCAGCCACCCCCGAGGTACAGCGTGAACACGCCGAGCACGGCGAGCAGGAAGGCCGCCGACGCGTACTCAGTGATCTTGAACAGGCGCAGCTTGGCGAACGAGTTGTCGATGACCGCGACGACGACGCCCACCGCGCAGGCCTTCGCTAGCAGGGCCACGATCGCCAGCAGCACCGAGCCGAGCCGCTGGGTGGACGCCAGGCCCCACGGGACGAGGAACACGTCGGACAAGATCGTGAACAGGATCATCTGCTTGAGCATCGAGCCCCACTTCAGCAAGGCGAGGTAGGGGCCGGAATGCTCGAAGGACCTGGCCTCCTCGATCATGCCGAACTCGTTCGTGCCGGTGTGCGTCTCCACCGGGATGCGCCCCGTCTCGTGCAGGATCACCATGAACAGCGCGGCGGACGCGAGCAGGTGCGCGGGGCGGATCACCTGCCCGGCGGAGGACCGGACCGTCGCGGCCAGCGCGTAGGGCAGGTCCGTGCCGGTCAGCAGCGCGACCGTGAACACGACGAACAGCACGACCGGCTCGGTGATCGCCGAGAACGTCTTGGCCCGGCTCGATCCCAGCTGCGCGTAGGGGCTGCCCGTCTCCAGCGCCGCGACCGCGACGACGAAGCTGGCGAGCGAGAGCAGGAACCCGCCGCCCAGGATGTCCCCCATGTACCCCAGCGGCAGTCCGTAGCTGGTCAGCACCGGGATGAGCAGCGGGATCGTCAGGTACGCCGCGACCGCGATCAGCGGAGCGGCGAGGAAGAATGCGGTAGCTCCCGACGGGGCCAGTGCCTCCTTGCGGCACAGCTTCGCCAGGTCGTAGTACGGCTGTAGCACCCGTGGCCCGCGCCGGCCCTGCAACCGTGCCTCGACGGTCGCGATGACGCCCGTCACCGCGGGCGCGCCGAGCGCGACCGTAAGGACTTGCAGCAGCTGGATGACCGGGATCGGGAGGGCCGCGCTCACGCCGCGGCCCAGGGTTCATTGCCGGGCGGTTCCGGTTCCTTGGGCTCTGCCATCTGTTGTGCCTCCTACCCATGGCTGTACACAGGGATAGAGGCCATCAGCACGGCGCGGCGGCCTTCGCGGCCTGGCACCCGGGCGGTTCATGGCGAGCCTCATCGCCAGGATCACCATTGTCACAGAGGTAGCGGCCTGCCGCAATGACAGGGCACCCAACACAACAATGTCGGCATTTGTGATGCGCGAACACGAAAACAGCTAGACAATCACTGCGATCTGCATCATCAGTCTCCCTCAAGCGGGGGGAATACGGAGGCGCTACGTGGGTACTCCCTACGACCCTTACAACCAAGGCCAGCAGCAGCCCGGTGGCTACGGGCAATACCCGCAGTACCCGCAGGGACAGAACCCCCAGGGTCAGTACCCGCAGGGACAGTACCCGCAGCAAGGCGGTTACGGCCCTGGCCCCTACCAGCAGGGCGGCTGGCCCGCCGGCGTCCAGCGCGGCTACCTGCAGGGCGGCCCGGTCGACTTCAAGACGGCCGTGACCGAGGCCTTCCGCAACATGTTCAACTACTACGGCCGCGCGTCGCGATCCGCGTACTGGTTCTTCGTGCTGTTCGAGGTCATCGTCGTCGTGGTGGCGTTCCTGCTCCTGTTCCTCAAGGCGTTCGGGATCATCATCGACGTACTCGGGTACATCGCCATCGTGCTCGCCGGCCTCCCGCTGATAGTGCGGCGGCTGCACGACCAGGACAAGTCCGGGTTCATGATCTTCCTTGGGCTCATCCCGTTCGTCGGCGGCATCATCCTGCTCGTCTTCATGCTCATGGAGGGGACCCCCGGCCCCAACCGTTATGAGATGCCCGCGGGCCGCTGAGGCATACGGCCACCGTTCCCAGGGCCGGGATGACGGCCCTGGGAACGCCGCGGTCAGTGCTCGAACAGCACGCTGACCGACTGGCCGTCGTGCGTGCGCCTGATCGCCTCGGCAAGCGCCGGGGCGACCGACAGCACCGTGAGTTTCGGGTGCGGCGCGGGCGGCGGCACCGAGTTCGTCGTGACGATCTCCGTCACGTCCTCCGCGGCGGCCAGCTTCTCAAGCGCCCCGTCAGCGAACAGCCCGTGCGTGCAGGCGATGCTGATCGACCGCACCTCCTGCCTGCGCAGC
>JASHXJ010000324.1 GCA_030043595.1 Trebonia sp. | reverse complement strand
AGGCCGCTCGCGCCGTCGAGCACGACGATCGTGTGCACGCTCCCGGCGGCCAGCGTGAGGCTCAGGCTCGCGCTCGCGCCGGTCCCCTGGACACGCACGGTCGCGGTGGCCGGGGAGACGGCCGCGTAGGAACTGACCGATCCGAACGCCAGCCCGTCGGCAAGCACCTGACCGCCGTAGCTCACGGTGACGACGTGCTGTCGCAACGATGCCTGGATCACCCGCACGAGGGCCTTGCCAGCCGGGGCGCTCAGGTCATCGTGCAGCACCTGCAGCCGAAGCGCGGACTCGGGTCCCAGGCCGGCCACCGTGTAGGCGTTGCCAGTCACGACGTCCACGCTGGCCGACAGCACCGGCGCGGACGCGGGCGAGGCGCCGGCGGCGCGCATGGCGACGCTGTAGATCCCGGCGGCGACCGGCTCATAGGGCGACACCGTGCCGTAGCTGACATGGTGCAGCACCAGCTGCGGGCTCGTGTCACCGAACGAGTACAAGTACACGTCCACGGCGGGCGTGTCCGGGGACAGGTGGGCGAGCCTTATCCACCCGGTACCCAAAGGGGCGGCCGAGGCCGACATCGCGGCCGGGACGCCGAGCAAAAGCATGGACGCTATGGCCAGCATGACCAGCCGGCCAATGAACCGAGAAAATCTCACTGGTCCCTCCCCAATAACAGACCACAATTTCTGTTACGGCCCGCTCAGCAGCCCCAGGGGACTCGGAGCGGCGAATTCGACGCTCAGCACGGACCCGCCAATGCCTGCCTGCGACGGCAGGTAAGGCGGCCGCTGCGCGTCGAGGAACGACAGCAATGACCGCAGCCGGGTCCCGGCCCCCGCGGGCCGGCCGGCGAGGGTGATCTCGGCGCCGCGGAACGGAACGGCCGGGCTCGCGCCTGGTGACGGATCACCGAAGGCCACGATCCGCACCGGCTGCTCCGCCGCCAGTGCGGCGAGCGTGACGAGCAGCCGCGGGTCCACCGAGCCAGCCTCCAGCGCGGCCCTGGCGCCTGGCGAGATGCTGATGCGCCGGTTGCCTGCCAGCTGCCTGCCCGCGGTGATCCGCGCCCGCCAGTCCGCTGCGACCGCGGCCTCGTAGGCGGCCGCCCCGTCCGGCGCGACGGCGCGGACGTCGATCCGCCCGGTACCCGACCCGAAGCTGGCGATGACGAGCGGCGCGTACACGCTGGCCAGGCGGGCGCCGAACTGGCTGCGCACGGCGGCTGTCGCGACGACCACGTCGGACCCCAGCGGGTCGGCGGCCGAGGTCCCGAGCAGCAGCAGCCTGCCCGCGGGCACCCCTTTCGCCTCCAGCGCGGCGCACATCGCGGGGTCGCACGCCACGATGGCGTCCGCGGCGACCTGTCCCGCGATCCACGCCGCGGCCTGGTCACGGACCGCCGTGGCCCCGAGCAGCGCGGGCGCCGCCCGCATGTCAGACGCGGGCCGCTGCGGCAGGGCGGCCGGCGGTCCGCGGTGCACGACGGCGTCGGTTATCGCCGCCGCCAGGATCGCGACGGCGGCGATCGCGAGCACGCGGCGCGCGCGGACCAGCCAGCTGCGGGCGGGAGCATGCCGCTCGAGCCACAAGCGCACCGTGGTGGCTATCACCGTCGGCCACGAGGGCTCTGGGCGCCGCGGGCGCGGCGGCCCGGTATCGTGATTGTCCATCTCCGCCGCTCACCCCCTGGCAGGATCAGGTCACAGCACCAGGAGATCACAAGCAGCGGGCATATTCAGGAAATTGTGCCGATACGGCGGTTATTTCAGGGCAGCCGCCCGGGCTGCGCCTCCAGTTCCGCGCTCTGCGCGCGCCGCTGGCGCGAAAGCCCCACCGCAATCCCGGGGTAAACCAGAACGGAGAGCACCCCCGCGCCGACAAGCGCGGCGGCATTGGACGGCAGCATTCTGCCGTCCTGCAAGCCGATCTGGGCCAGCGCGATAAGCAGCGGCATGGCGGTCGCCGTAATGAAGGTCATCTCCACTCGCTCGCGCACCTGGAGCACCTTGCGGTAGATGACCAGACATGGCAGGCCGCGGGAGAACAGCAACAGCAGGAAAAAGAGGATCACGCGGAGCGGATTGCCGATAATCCCCGCGATGTCCAGCGTCATCCCCGCGGAGATGAAGAAGACCGGGATGAAGAACCCGTAGCCGATAGCGTCGAACTTCGACTCGAGCACCTGCGAGTCGATTCCCATCCGCCTGGTCCAGCCGCGCAGCACGATGCCGGCCAGCACGGCGCCGAGGACGGCGTCCAGGCCGAACCGGCTGGCGATGACCAGGAGCAGGAACAGCAGCACGATCGACCAGCGCAGGACGGTCTGGCCAGTGGTTGACTGCCCTTCCCTGATGATCTTGCGCAGGCCCTCGTGCCTGGCGATCTGGGGTACCGCGCTGAGCGCGACCGCCAGCAGCCCGACCGCGACGATCGACAGCACCGCGGTGAACTCGCCGCGCCTGGTGAGGAACAGCGCGATCGCCACGATGGGAAACAGTTCGCCGACCGCACCGGCCGCCAGCACGTACCGGCCGAAGTTCCCGGCAAGCATGTCGTTGTCGCGCAGAATCGGCAGCAGCGTGCCGAGCGCGGTCGTCGTCAGGGCTATCGCGATCGGTATGTAGTCGCGCACCAGGCCGACCGCCGCCAGCCCCGCGACGACCCCAACCGACAGCGCCACCGTGACTCCCCAGCCCGCCATCGCGAGCCATCCGGGCCGCTCGGCGAGCAACTGCGGGTCTAGCTCGTATCCCGCCATCAGGAACAGGAATCCGAGTCCGATGTTGGCCACGAGCTGCACGTCGGCGGTGCTGGCGAAGCCGAGGACGTGCGGTCCGATGAGAATCCCGCCGAAGATGAAGAAGACGACCTGCGGGATGCGGGGACCGGGCAGCGCCCCCACGATCAGCGGCGTGACCGCGGCCACCAGGCACACAGCGAGCAGGCTCTGCAACTGCTGGGTGGTGTTCATGCGGTCCCCCGGCGCTCACCCCCGCGGCGCTCACCGGCGGGCACCAGGCCGTAACCCGCTGGAAGCGGATACCGTTCCTAACGGTTCCCCGCCTGGTCCAGCCGAACCGCGCCCGGACGCGCGTCCGCCCCCGGTACAGCCCGTACCGGGGGCGGACGTCAGCGCGTGCCCTATGAGCCGCTGAGGTCAGACCTGCTGCGAGCGCCAGCCTTCTGCGTAGTGCTCGCGGACCTCCCTGGTGTACGGCGCGGGAGCCACGGTGGCGCGGACCTCCAGCTGCCTGTGCGGCCGCTCGACCGAGGCCTTGGCCGAGCCGCCGTCGGGCTCGCCCCAGATCACGGTGACCTCGGCGCCGATCGGCAGGTCGTGGTCGACGGTCGCCAGCGACAGCACCGAGCGCTCGTTGTGGCTGTAGCCGGTGAACATGGACAGGCCGACGACCTTGCCGCCGGAGATGATGCTGTCGTAGTTCGAGGCGGCGTAGTTGGACACCGGCAGCTCGAGGACCTTGTAGGGCACCTCGTCGGTGAACAGCGACCCGACGATCCTGGCGACGTCCTCGCCGTTCCACGCCAGCGTCACCTTGCGGCGCTGGGACGCCTTGTCCATCGCTTCCAGCGCGTCGCGGCCGATGAAGTCGTGGTCGAACTTCACCATGTGGCCGTACCCGAGCTGGTAGGGCGTCACGTAGTAGTCCTCGATGTTCGAGGAGACGAAGCTGCCGCCGATCGACCCGGCGAAGCCCTCGTATCCCTGCGCGGGCAGCCATTCCCGGTACGGCTTCATCGCCTCGCCGGTGTAGATCGCGGGCAGCGGCGAGGGGATCCAGCCGGACTCGAGGGCGTTCGTCGCGTAGGCGCGGGCGCCGACCGGCTCGATGCCGAACTCCTTGCCGGCCTCCAGGATCGCGTCGCGGATCTCCAGGTACTGGTCGTAGGGACCCCAGACCTCCAGCCCCGGCTGGCCGGCCATGCCGTGCCGCAGCGCCTTGACCCGGCGCCCGGCGATGTTGATGTAGTCCGTGTGGAAGAACTTGATGTCGGCGAACGGCCCGCCGTTGAGCTTCTCGATCACCTGCTCGGCGTTCGGCCCCTGGATCTGGAACCGGTACTGCGTGCGGGTGACCTCCTTGCCCATCGGGCGCGATGGCGACCGGTCGTCCCGCACGAGGTCGACCTTCCAGTCACCGGTCGTCGCGTGGAACTGTATCCAGTTCACGGTCGGCACCCGGCCGACAAACTCGTACTCGTCCTCCTCGATGTGGAAGAGGATCCCGTTGCCGATCACGTAGCCGTCGTAGCTGACCGGCACGAACTGCTTGGCCCGGTTGAGCGGAAATGTCTTGAAGGTGTTGATACCCAGGTAGGAGATCAGCTTGAGCGCGTCCGGGCCCTTGACGTACAGGTTCGCCATGTGGTGGCTCTGGTCGTACAGCACGCAGGTCTGAGTCCACGCGCGCTGCTCGGTTCGCCAGTTGGTGAACTCCGTGGGGACCACCGGGTAGACGTAGGCTCCCTCCTGGGAGCTACGCAGCAGCTCGACCGGGTTGGCTGTCTGCAGCAGATCCTCAAGGCTTCGCTGCGTCATAAGTAGTTTCCTGCCTTCCTTGTTACTCCGCGTTGCGGCCAGCCGGGTAGCGCCTCCCGGCCGGTGGCTCACGGACCATGATGTACCGCATCTGTCAAGTTGTCGCTGTTGAATCCACCCGATTTTCCGGGATGCGCTCGTTACTGGCCCCAGCGGCCAGCTTGCTAAGGTGGCGCAGGTCACATGGTGTTGAGGTGCCGCGCGGCCCGCGCGGCGCCGCTGTAGATTTCGTGCAGTAGCTGTTCCGAGAATACGGGGCTGCCCACGCGAAGGAGAAGCCAGCCAATGGAGACCTGGGACGCCATCCGCGCTCGCCGCAATGTCCGCAGCTATCTGCCCGATCCGGTGTCGGACGCGGACCTGGAACGGATCGCCGAGGCGGGCTGGCGGGCGCCTTCGGCCGGCAACAGGCAGCACTGGGACTTCATCATCGTCACCGACCCCGAGCAGCTCCGCGCACTGTCCACGGTGTGGCGCGGTGCCGGGCACATCGCCGGCGCGGCCGCGGCCATCGCACTGGTCATCCCTGGCTACGACGATGAGCGCAGCCGCCTGATCAGCCATTACGACCTCGGGCAGGCCACCTACGCCATGATGGTCGCCGCCGCCGACCTGGGCATCGGCACCGGCCACTCTTCGGTCGGCGATCAGGAACTCGCCCGCGACATCCTGGGCGTGCCCGCCGATCACGACGTCGCCTACCTCCTCGGCGTCGGCTACCCCGCGGACCGGCCGCTGCGCCCGGTCGCCAAGCCCAATCGCCGTCCCATCGGTGAGGTCATTCACCGCGGCCGCTGGTAAGCGGCGCCAGGCGTGTTTTGACGTTGTCCTGGAGAGACGCCAGTGTCCGTTCGGAATAGTGGGTTTAGATTTCCTTCGATGCGGCGGGCAGAGCGGTTAGCCTGCCGCTCTATAACACCGCATTGGCCGATATAACAGTCAGGCATACCCCCGCGGCGTTACTGTGGACCCGGACACAATGTGGCCTGGACCGCGCGTTTGACGGATCCGGTTCCACGCGCGGCGAAAAAAATTCTGAGGAGTGACGTATGGGCGCACCCCGCTCCCCGGCCCAGGCGTCCCCGCGTGCGGCAAGTCGTTCGATTAATTTCTATATCGGCGCTGGTCTCATCGCGCCGGTCACCTGCCTGCTAGTGCTCTGGGGCCTGCTCACCGCGCTCGTGCTCGACGGCCGGCTGGACCGGCTCCGCTGGCTGCACACGGCGTCTCCCGGTCACCGCACCGTGATCGAGGTCGCGCTGCTAGCCGGCGCGGGGCTGGTCGTGGTCCTCGTCGTGGTCATCCGGCTCGGCTTTCTCACCCGGCGGGTGTCGGCCGAGATCTCGCGCGTGACGGCGACGGCCAGCGGCCTCACCGAACGGCAGCTGCCCCGGATCGTCGCGGCGCTGCACGACGGAGAGCCGGTCGCGGCGGACGACGCCGGCGTGACGTGGCCGGAGATGAAGATCACCGAGACCGCCGCCGCGGCCGCGGCCATCGCCGACCTCTACCGCGCGGCCATCGCGGCGGCGGCCGCGGAGGCGGCCCTGCGCAACGGCTTCAGGCAGATCCTGGTCAGCCTCGGCAGGCGCAACCAGTCACTCCTGCACCGGCAGCTTCGCATCATCGACGGCCTGGAGCAGCAGGCGTCCAATCCCGCCGCGCTCGCGGAGCTGTTCTCCCTCGACCACCTCACCACCCGGATGCGGCGGCACGCGGAAAGCCTGACGATCCTGTCCGGCGCGGCATCGGGGCGTTCCTGGAGCGGGCCGGTGCCGGTCATCGATGTCATGCGCGCGGCGGTGGCGGAGGTCGAGGACTACACGCGGGTGAGCGTGGTGACGGACTCCGAGGAGGCGGTGGCCGCTCCCGCGGTGACGGACATGATCCACCTGCTGGCCGAGCTGATCGAGAACGCGACGTTGTTCTCGCCGTCGACCACGCGGGTCGAGGTCAGGGCCGGGCGGGTGGCCAACGGCTTCGCCGTCGAGGTCGAGGACCGCGGCCTGGGCATCCCGCCTGAGCAGCTGGTCCAGATCAACGCCCAGCTCGCCAATCCCCCCGACTTCGACCTGGCCGACGCTGACCGGCTCGGCCTGTTCGTCACGGGCAGGCTCGCCGCCCGGCACGGCGTCCTCGTCTCGCTGGCCCCGTCCCCCTACCGCGGCACCAAGGCGGTCGTTGTGCTGCCCGACAGCATCGTCGTGACGCCCGCGGAACCGGGCGCTGGCCCGCGCGCCGCGCTGGGCCCGGGGATCGGTGCCCCCGAGCTGATCATGGGCAGGCACGCGCCTGCCCGGCTGAACCTGCGGGGAGCCGAGGTGCTCTCGCTGGCCAGCGCCGTTGTCCCCGAGCCGCTGCTGGCCGACGGCGGGCACGGCTATGCCTGGGACGCCGGCGACGCCCGTGATAACGGTGACAACGGTGACCGCCGGGAAGGGGCACCGCTGACCACCGCCAACGGACTGCCGCGCCGCGTCCGCCCGGCGGTCGCGGCCGAGCCCGATCTCATCCGTGGGCACGGGGGCATTCTCCTGCAC
>JASHXJ010000323.1 GCA_030043595.1 Trebonia sp. | reverse complement strand
CGCGGTGAGGCGGAGGCGGCCGTGGTGCGCGCCGAGGCCGACGCGACCGCGCAGGCCGCCAGGGCGCGCGGCCAGGCGCAGGCGATCTCCACGGTCTTCCGCGCCATCCACGAGGGCAACCCGGACCAGCGGCTGCTCGCCTACCAGTACCTGCAGATGCTCCCGCAGATCGCGCAGGGCGACGCGAACAAGCTGTGGATCGTGCCAAGCGAGGTGGGCAAGGCGCTGGAGGGGATCGGCGGGTTCTTCGGCAGCGCCGGCGCTGAGCGCAAGGCGCGTCTGGCGGACGAGGCCGAGGTCGTGCCACCGCCGCTGACGGGCCCGGACGGCGGCGGCAGCGTTACCCGGCTGCCCGGCGCCTAGCCTCGCTTACCCGGGCTTGGCCTCTTCGGGCCTGGCTCGGTGTCGCCTGGCCTGCGGCCGGACCTGCACCCAGGCGGAGTCGGTGATCCGGGACTCGAACGCGGGCTGCCTGGCCGTGGCCGGACCGTGCATGACCGCGCCGTCGTCCAGCCGGAACGTGGAGCCGTGCCACGGGCAGGTCACGCACAAGGCCCCGTGCACGGTGACCACCCGCCCCTGGTGCAGCGGGCCGCCCAGGTGCGCGCAGTGATCGGAGAGGACGTGCACGGTCTCGCCCTGGCGCAGCGCCAGCAGGCTGAGATAGCCGAGCTGGCGGCGGGCGAGGTGCCCGTCGGGGAGGTCGTCGAGCGGGCAGAGGTCGTGCCAGCCGAGGGCGGCCAGGTGGTCGATCGGCTCAGCGTGGCTGGCGCCCGCGCCAAGGCGCAGTGCGAGGTGACCGCCCAGGTACGCGCCCACGGTGGCGACCGCGAGCCCGCTGGCCGACAGCAGCTTGCCGTCGCCGCGCCGGCCGGTCACCCGGGCGAGCAGCGAGGCGCCGAACAGCATGGTGGCGCCGGCCTGCGAGATCGCGTGCACCAGCCCGACTCGCTGCTGATGGCGATGCAGTGCCGACCAGTCGGCCAGCCCCGTGGCGGCCGAGGGCACCGCGGCGGCCAGGCCCACGGCCACCAGCGTGCCGGCGGCCCGGTCGGTCCCGCGGAAGAGGTCGAGCAGCACAGCGGAGGTCCAGCAGCCAAGCGGCATCCGGATCAGGGCGGGGTGCGCGGGCTGGCCGAACGGGACGCCGTGCAGCGCGTCGGTCCTGGGTCCCGGTGGCAGGGCGCGCACCACGGTGTCGGACAGGACGCGGACTGGGCGGTCGAGGACGGGCGCGCGCTCGATGCGCTCCGCCAGGGCTGCGGGCCTGGACGCGGACAGCGCGGAAAGCGCCGGCCCCCGGCGCCGTCGCGCCCGGTCGCGGCTGACCGGCGTGCCCGTGCCGTCCAGTCGCGTGCCGTCGCGGCGCGAGCGCCTGCCGAGGGGTTGCCTCACATCGTGTCCGTACCCAGGCCCGGGCACCTGCTACCCCGATGCATGCCGTTGCGGGCCGTATGCGACGCCGCGGGCCGGTAACTGGAAGACTTATCCTAGCTGGGGGTCGGATAACCCTTCACGATAACGAGCATGCCCGAAATGTCCTAACTTGAGATTCAGGCACCGCGAAGCTCGACCAGCCGGTCGCGCATGATCTTCTCGAGCTGGTGCTGGAAGTCCAGGATGAGGGTCAGCTGCTCGTCCGTGTACTGCGCGGCGACGGCGCGCCAGGCCGCGACGACGGGCGCGAACACCGGCGCCACGTCGCGCATGCCCCGGGCCGCGTCAAGCCGGATGATCACCCGCCGCCGGTCCTCCGGGTCCCGCTCGCGGTGCACGAACCCGCTTTCCTCCAGGCGGTCAAGGACGCCCGTGATCGATGCCGTGGTCAGCCCCGTCACCCGGGCCAGCTCGCCTGCCGTCATCCTGCCGGTCAGGGCCAGGATGTTCAGGCAGTTGAGGTCGGTGACGTTGATGCCGATCCGGTCCGCCGAGGCGGCGCCGAGCAGCTGCATCACCGAGCCCGCGCGGCGCAGCGCCAGCAGGAACTCGCGCTCAAGCCGCCGTCGCGCCTGCGCGGGGGAGGGTTCCTCCATGGTCGTTAGGCTCCTTATTATCTAGAAATCCTAGACATTAGGATTCCTAGAGGGTAACGTTCCTAGTGTTCAGGCTTCAGGTCTAGCACATGCGAGGGAACAAGACGATGGCGCAACCGCGAACAGGATCCCCTCCGGCGGTCCCTGCCGGCCTCGCGATCGGGCAGGCGGTCGGGCAGGCCGAGTCGGTCCTGACCAGGCTGCTGGCAGGCGTGCTCGCCGAGACCGGCACCAGCCGCGAGACGTACCTGGCCCTGCAGCGGCTGTCCGCGCATGGCGACGCCGCCGGGCGTGCGGATTACCTGCGCGACCTCGCCGACTGGCTCGGCCTTGACCTGTGGGCGGCGGGCGAGCTCGCCGACGCAATGGTGGCCGCCCGGCTGCTCAGCCTGGCGGACGGGACGGTCCGGCTGGCCGGCGCCGGCGCGGAACTGCGCGACAGGATCCGCGACTCGATCGGGGACATCACCGCCCCGCTGTGGGCCACGTTCGACCCGTCCGACCTGGAGACGACGGTCCGGACGCTGCGCGAGATCAGCACCCGGGCCCGGGCGCTGCGCTAACTGCCCTGGCCGCCAGATTCGATCGCCGCGCCGACCTCCTGCTTGCGGGCGGCCAGCTCCGCGGCGTGCTCGAGCTCCATCCGCTCCGCGATGTCCTCGTCGGCACGCATCAGCTGGTCGAGATCGGTGCCCGCCGCGTCGATCACCCCGAGGTCGGCATAGGCCCGGCGCACCTTCGGTCCCCACAGCCCGATGTCCTTCACGCAGGGCACGATCCGGGTGAACAGCAGCTGGCGGAACGCCTGCTGCGTGGCGGACTGCTCGGTGAACGCCACGCACTCGGCGACGTCGAAGCCGAGCCGCTCCCACACCTCCCTGGCGATGAACCGGTTGCGCATCAGGTAGCAGCCCTCGACCACGAACTCCTCGCGGTCGGCGCGCTCGGCGGCGGTGAGCTGCGCGTAGTAGTCGCGCAGCGCCAGCCTGCCGAACGCGACGTGCCGGGCCTCGTCCTGCATCACGTACGCGAGCAGCTGCCTGACCAGGAGGTTCTTCGAGATGTCCCGGTGTACCCCGAACGCGGCGAGCGCAAGCCCCTCGATCAGCACCTGCATGCCGAGATAGGGCATGTCCCACCGGGAGTCACTCAGCGCGTCGCCGAGCAGCGTCGCCAGGTCCGGGTTGACCGGGTAGAACAGGCCGATCTTCTCCTTCACGAACCGCGAGAACAGCTCCACGTGGCGCGCCTCGTCCATCGCCTGCGTGGCGGCGTAGAACTTCGAGTCCATGTCCGGCACCGACTCGACGATCCGCGCCGCCACGGTCAGCGCGCCCTGCTCGCCGTGCAGGAACTGGCTGAACAGCCACGCGGACAAGTGGTGGCCGACTTCCTGGCGCTCGCGCTCGTTCAGCTTGTCCCATTGCCGCGACCCGTAGATCGGGCAGAACTCATCGCCCGCCTCGGTGACGTTGGCCTCACTGACCTGCTGGTTCCAGTCGATCCGCTTGGCCGCGTCCCACTGCTTGTCCTTGCCCCGCTGGTACAGGTCGAGCAGCCGCTGCCGCCCGTCGTCGTACTCCCAGGAGAACCGGGCCGCGCCGGCCGCGGGCACATCCCAGGTGCCCCGGGCGACCGGCGAGGTGTACATGTCGTAGGTGCTCACGCATGCCTCCCTAGGACTCGGCAGACGCCGCCCCTCTCATTACTAGCGAGTAACGAGGCCGCGCGCAATAGTCCGGGCCGCCCGCCCGGGGGGCCTACCCGTCGCCCCCGTCGCTGGTCTCGTGCATGGCTGACTCTTCGGCCGGCTCATCGTCTGCCGCGGCGTCGTCCGCCGCTGCCGCCCTCGGATGGCGCGCGGCCCAGTCCTCGGCCTGTTCCGCGTCGTCATCGTCGTCCTCGGCGATCAGCAGGTCATCAGGCGGGTCCTCGATGTACCGCTCGTACGCGGCGACGTCGGATTCCTGCTCGTCGTCGCCCATGTCGTCGGGGCCGTACCCGGTCTGCCTGTCCATAGCTGGCTGCGTTCCCCGCCCGCCGTCGTTCATGCGCGCAGGACAACACCGATCAGGCCTGGAAGCGGTATCCCATGCCTGGCTCGGTGAGCAGGTACCGTGGCCGGGACGGCTCCGGCTCGAGCTTGCGGCGCAGCTGCGCGACGTACACCCGCAGGTAGTTGCTCTCCGACTCGTACGCCGGTCCCCACACCTCCTGCAGCAGCTGCCGCTGCGTGACCAGCCGGCCATGGTTACGGACCAGGACCTCGAGCAGCTGCCATTCGGTCGGCGTGAGCCGGATGTCGCCATCCAGCCCCCTGGTCACCCGCTTGGCGCCCAGGTCGACGGTGAAGTCAGGCGTGGTCACCACCGGCTCGTCCGGCGCCGGCGCGGCCCTGCGGACGGCCGCGCGCAGCCGGGCGAGCAGTTCGTCCATGCCGAACGGCTTGGTGACGTAGTCGTCGGCGCCGGCGTCGAGCGCGGCCACCTTCTGGTGCTCCTGGCCCCAGACCGACAGCACGATGATCGGTGTCGACGTCCATCCGCGAACCCCGTGGATGACCTCGGTGCCATCCATGTCGGGCAGCCCGAGGTCGAGGATCAGCACGTCCGGCCGGTCCCTGGACACCGCCGCCAGTCCCGAGGCGCCGTCGCTCGCGGTGCTGACCTCGTAGTTCCTGGCGGTGAGGTTGATGCGCAGCGCCCGCAGGATAGACGGCTCGTCGTCGATGACGAGGACCTTGGTCACGGCCCGGCCTCGCTGTTCACTGCCCGGACCCGAGCGCGGCACGGACCCCGCTGGCCGCGGCGGGCAGCGTCACCCGGACGGTGAGCCCGCCGCCGGGGGTGTCCACCGCGACGATCGTGCCGCCCATCGCCTCGGCGAAGCCCTTGGCGACGGCCAGCCCGAGTCCCACGCCCGGAGACCGCTCGTCGAGCCGCTGGAACGGCTCGAAGATCCGCTCCTTGAGCTCGCCAGGCACGCCGTTGCCGTGGTCGACGACCTCGAGCACGACGTGCTCTCCGTCCTCCCGTGCCCGCAGGACCGGACGGGAATCCGGCGGGGAGTGCCGCAGCGCGTTGGAGAACAGGTTGGCGAGCACCCGCTCGAGCAGCCCCGGGTCGGCGCGGACGAGCGGCAGATCGTCCGGCACCACGATGTCGAGCAGGTCGGTGTTGTCCAGCCCGCGCAGCGCGACAGGCGCTACCTCGTCCACCGCCGTGGCACGCAGGAAGGGCGCCAGGGAGCCGGCCTGCAGGCGGCTCATGTCGAGCAGGTTGCCGACGAGCGCGTCCAGCCGGTCGGCGTTCTGCTCGATGTTCGCGAGCAGGTCGGCCTGGTCCTGCGCGGACCAGTGCACGTCGGTCTGTCGCAGGCTGCTGACGCTTGCCTTGATGGAGGCCAGCGGGGTGCGCAGGTCGTGGCTGACCGCGGCGAGCAGCGCGGTCCGCATCCGGTTCCCCTCCGCAAGTGCCTCCGCCTGCGCCGCCTGGGTGCGCAGCCTGGCCCGGTCCAGCGCCGCCACCGCCTGGGCGGTGTACCCGGCGAGCAGGGAGGCGGTCGCGCTGGCCGACTGCCCCATGACCTCGAGCGCCAGATCGGGCCTGACCTCGAACCGGATCACGGCCGACTTCGGGTCCGCCGCGCCGCTCGTCGCCACCACGATCCACCGGCCGCCCACGCGTTCCAGCAGGTCGGCCCTGCCGCCGTGGGTGCTGGTCAGGTGCTCGAGCACGTCCGCGGGGGTGTCCGCGCCGCCGAGCACGGTCTGCGCGAGGCCGAGCAGCGACGCGGTTTCCTTCGCGCTGCTGGCCGCGTCCGCCTCGCGCCGCGCGGCGAGGTGCACCACGCTGCTGACCGCGACGGCGACCGTGACGAACAGCACGAGCGCGAGCAGGTTCTTCGGCTCGGCGATCGTGAAGGTGTGCAGCGGCTCGGTGAAGTACCAGTTCAGCAGCAGGCTGGCGCCCGCGGCCGCGAGCACCGCCGGCCAGAAGCCGCCGACGACCGTGACGGCTACCACGGCGACCAGGTAGATCAGCAGGTCGTCCGACAGGTTCAGGTGCGACCGCAGGGCCGTGAGCAGCAGCGTCAGCAGCGGCAGCCCCGCGATCGCCAGCGCCGCGCCGGCTAGCTGCCTGCGGACGTTGATGCCCTTGTCCTTCTGCCGGTCCACGACTTCTAGTGTGGCCCGGCCGCGCACGTAGCGGAACAGCACGCCCGCGCAGGTCCCGGCCAGCGCGGTCACGGCCAGGACGATCGCCGCGTGCGCGGCGGCCGTCCCGGTCGGGCGCAGGTCGGCGTACGGGGGGCGGGAGAAGCCGATCACGGTCAGCCAGCCGATGACGCCGAGCGGTACCGCGGCCGCCGGCTCGGCCGCAACGGCGAGCGCCCCGACCACCAGGGCACAGGCGATAAGCACGCCGGTCGCGGGCAGCCGCCCGTTCAGCGCGGCCGCGACGGTCCCGATGGCGAACATGGCCGCGAAGCCGGCGGGCAGGACGTACGGCGCGGGGAAACCACCCCGCCACGGCCAGCGTCGCTGCGCGTCACCGAGCCGGCGGAGCTGTCGCCGGGAAACACCTTGAGTCATCGTGCTTGTCATTTCAGCGCTTGCCCAGCCCGTAATCGCCGATCTTGATAGATCCTTAACACCCAGGTCAGAAGGCTTAACGCGGCGCTTGCACTGATCACTCGCGGCAGCGCCTAGCCTGAAGCCCGCAATGAGAAACCAACGACAGCGCCGTCCGCCACGCCACCGCCTGAAGGCTCCTTTTGCGGGGACTTCGGTCCCTGACCGTTACGCAGCGTCAGCGAGAGAATGGCGGTCATCTGGCCGCGACGCGGATGGAGGCAGGCTCTAGTGGCGGCTCCCCAGGGAACCGGGCTGGCTGACGGCGGCGTGCCGGACGAGCTGTCAGGCGCCGCCGTACCCGACGGCAGGGTGTCGGAGACGTTCGCCTACTCGCTCAAGCGCCGGCTCCTCGGGCCGCCCCTGGTCAACGACCAGATCAGCGAGGAGCGGCTGTCCAGGCCGCTGGCGCTGGGCGTGCTCTCCTGCGACGGCATCTCCTCGGCCGCGTACGGCACCGAGGAAATGCTGATCGAGATGATCCAGGTGGTCGGCCTGGCCGCGTTCACGCTGATCCTGCCGATGACGCTGGTGATCCTGGCCGGCGTCGCCCTGGTGGTGCTGTCCTACCGCGAGGTGGTCACGGTCTACACCCGGGCGGGCGGCTCCTACGTGGTCGCCAGGGAGAACTTCGGGCCTCGCGTGGCGCAGGTCGCCGCGGTAGCGCTGCTCATCGACTACACGGTGACGGTCGCGGTGCAGACCGCCGCCGGCAGCGCGGCGATCGTGTCCGCGTTCCCGCAGCTCGGCAACATCTCGGTGATCGGCCCCGACATCCTCACGGTCATCTCCGTGATCGCGGTCCTCATCATGTGCTACGGCAACCTGCGCGGCATCCGGGAAGCCGGGCGCGCGTTCGCGCTGCCGACCTACCTGTTCTCCGTCTCCGTCGGCCTGATGATCATCGTCGGCCTGGCCCGCGAGCTGACCAGCGGGCTGCCGAAGGTCGGCTCGTACCCGGGCGCCACCTTCCCGATCGGGCACAGCACGGAGGGCCTGCTGAGCCTCGGGATGATCTACATGCTCGCGAAGGCCTTCGCCAACGGCGGGTCGTCGCTGACCGGCATCGAGGCGGTCTCCAACGCGGTCAGCGCGCTGCGCCCGCCGGAGGGCCGCAACGCCCGGCAGATCCTCGTCACGCAGGGGTCGATCGTGGCGTTCCTCATCGCGGGGATCTCCTGGCTGGCGCACGTCACCCACGCGATCCCCTACGAGGCGGGCTACCCGACCGTGCTCGCCCAGGAAGCAAACGTCGTCTTCGGGACGGCCGGCCACTTCATGTACTTCGTGGTGCAGGCCGCCACCGCGCTGATCCTGTTCACCGGCGGGAACACCAGTTTCAGCGGGTTCCCGTTCCTCGCCAGCTTCGTCGCGGGCGACTCGTTCCTGCCCCGGTGGCTGACCAAGCGCGGGCACCGGCTGGCGCTGTCCAACGGCATCATCGTGCTCACCATCGTCTCGCTGATCCTGCTGATCACCACCAGCGCCAAGGTCAACGGCCTGATCCCGTTCTACGCGATCGGCGTCTTCACCGGGTTCTCGATGGCCGGGTTCGGCATGGCGAGATACCACAAGCGGGTCAAGGAAAGCGGCTGGCGGCGGCGGCTGGTGATCAACCGCACCGCGGCCGTCTACACGGCGATCGTGGTCGCGATCTTCGCGATCGTCAAGTTCACCGAGGGCGCCTGGGTGATCGTGATCATCTTCCCGCTCCTGGTATTCGCGCTGATCAGGCTCAACCGGCAGTACCGTATGGAGGCCGAGGTCCTGCAGAACATCGGCGACCGGGGAGCCGCCGGCATCACGCTGCGGCAGCCGAACTACAGCCGTCGCGTGGTCCTGATCTTCGTGGACGGCGTGGACCTGGCGACGTTCGCCGCGATCAGGTACGCCCGCGGCCTGCGGCCGACGACGGTCCGCGCGGTGCACTTCGTCATCGACGCCGCCCAGGCGGAAAAGCTGCGCGAGGACTGGGTTCGCTTCGGGCAGGGCATTCCGCTGGAGATGATTGACACGCCGGACCGCAGGCTGCTGCGGGCTTCCGTGGAGCTCGTCAACCGCGAGGCTGAGCAGAAGGGCACGCACGTCACCGTGGTGCTGCCACGGCGCAGCTACTCGCCGCTGATGGGGCGGCTGCTCCACGACCGCACGGCGGACAAGATCGCCGCGGTGGTCAGCCGGGTGCCCAACTCCGCCGCGACGATCATCCCGTTCGATGTCGAGAGCCGTGTCCAGGTGCTGCACGCCCGGCACGCCGCCCGGATGGCGACGGAGCGGGGGGAAGGGGAGGCGCCACGGACCGTTCGGATGAAGGAAAAGAGCCCCGAGGACGCGGTCGCGGGCAAGGGGGACGGATCCGAAGGACGGCCCCCGGTGCTGCCGGCCGGCGTCACGCCCATCGGCGCGCTCAGCGGGCCGGGCAAGGCGACGGTCGAGGGCAAGGTACGGGCGGTGGAGATCCGGCCCGTCGAGCAGAACTGCGTGTTCGAGTGCACGGTGACCGACGGGACGGGGGCGCTGACGGCGATGTTCTACGGCCGCACCCACATTCCCGGCGTGGAACCCGGCGCCCGGCTGCGGCTGGACGGCAAGGTGTCGATGCGCGAGGACGGGCCCGCCATGGTCAACCCGGCGTACCAGCTGGTGCCCAGGGATGCCGCGGAGTGAGCGCTACTCCCCGCCGCTGGGGAACAGCAGCTCATATGCGGGGTTGATCATCACGGGCTGGCCGCCGCGGATTCCCGCGGAGCCGTTGAACCGGACGCGGGCGCCGCAGACGAGACCCGGGATGTGCGACCTGCCGTAGAACATCGCGGTCAGGCTCCCCGTAGGGTCGCTGATCTCCACGGCCAGCACCGAGTTCCGCTCGACCGGCCGGATCTCGACGACCCGGACCCGGCCCTCGACCGTCACCTTCCCCGGCGAGGTCACCGAGCCGATCGGGGACACGCTCGGCGCCGTGACTGACGCGCCCTGCCCGTCGCCGCTGCCCCGGTGCCACCTGGGCGCGCGCGGCTGCCCGGGCACCGCCTCGCCGGACAGGGTATGCCGCGCGGCGATGTCGGCCTCGCGCGCGAGCGCCTGGGCGGTGGCGGCCTGCTCCGCGTCGGTTTCCGCTGGTTCCGCCGTCGGCACCGCCACGGCCGGCTTCCCGGGCCTGGCCGGCTTGGCCGCCGCCTGGCGTGCCTGCAGCACCGCCACGCGGCTCGGCACGTCGTACGGGACGATCGTCGCGGCGGACCGCGGGATCCGGCTGACCGCGGCGGCGATCTTGTCGGCCGTGCGGTCATGCAGCAGGCGGCCGAGCAGCGGTGAGTAGCTGCGCCTCGGCAGGATGACGGTGACGTGCGTACCCGGGTCCTGGACCTCCCGCTCCGCAAGCTCGGTGGCGGCCTTCGTCAGCCGTCGGTCGGGGCAGTCGATGAAGTCGAGCGCGACGCCGCGGTCGGCCCGGGTCCACTTCTCGCGCAGCCGTTCGGCCCGCACGTTGTCGATCACGAAGTGCACCGCGCGGATCGTGGTCGGCCGCAGGCTCCGCGCGTAGCGCAGGGCCGCCAGGGTGGCCAGGTCGAAGCTGTCCACGAAGACGAAGACCACGCGCCGGGAGTAATGCGGGGCGGGTCGCGGCTGCTCGCCGCTGACCGTGTCCAGCACCTCGGCCTCGGCCCGGTATTCGGCGTTCAGCCGGATCAGCGCCGGGACGAGGACGGCGAAGAGCACCAGCACCACCCAGGCGCCCTCGGTGAACTTCACGACCGCGAAGATGACCACGACGATCGCGGTCAGCACCCCGGCGGAGAAGTTGATCGCGAACCTGTGCCGCCAGCCCTGCGCCCGGTGCGTGTGGTGGTACTTGGCCATGCCGAAGCCGGCCATCGAGAACGCGGTGAACACCCCGATCGCGTACAGCGGCACCAGGCTGTTGACGTCCGCGTCCTTGATGACCAGCAGCGCGACCGAGACGATTGTCAGCAGGATGATCGCGTTCGAGAACACCAGCCGGTGGCCGCGCTTGAGCAGCCAGCGCGGCAGGAACGAGTCGCCCGCGACGTAGCTGGTCAGGAACGGGAACCCGTTGAAGCTGGTGTTGCCGCCGGTGTAGAGGATCAGCATCGTGGCGGCCTGCACCAGCAGGAACAGGGACTGCCCGATGAAGGTGTGACCGAAGACTTTCTGCGCTTCCTGTGCCAGCACGGTCGGGTAGCCGGCGACATACGGCGTGGCGTGCGTCGCGTGGGCGAGCCAGGAGATGCCGGCCACCAGTGTGCCCAGGATGAGCCCCTCGGTGATGAGCACCCGGCGGGCGTTCACTCCCTCCGGGGGATGGAACGCGCCCACCGCGTCACTCACCGCCTCGATGCCGGTCAGCGACGCGCCGCCGTTCGCGAACGCGCGCAGCAGCGTGAAGATCATGACGAAGCTGATGATTCCCGCCGTGCCCGAGCCGAGCTGGTAAGTACCGTGCAGCGTCTGCGGGTCGTAGGCCTGGAGGTTGCCCATGGCCTCGCGGATCAGCCCCACCACGATCATCAAGATGACCGAGCCCGCGAACAGGTAGGTGGGGATGGCGAAGGCACGGCCCGCTTCCTTGATCCCGCGCAGGTTGCCGTAGCACATGACGAGCACGACGCCGACACAGATCTCCAGCTTGTACGGGCCGATCGCCGGGAACGCGGACGCGACGGCCGCCGTGCCGGCGGCGATCTGCACCGCGACGGTCACCACGTAGTCGATCAGCAGCGCCACCGCGCAGATCTGCGCGATCCGCGGCCCGAAGTTCTCCCGCGCGACCACGTAGGAGCCGCCGGGCCTGATGTAGACCATGACGACCTCGCGGTAGGAGAGCACCACGAGGGTCATGACGAGCAGGATGACCAGCGTCATCGGGAGGATCAGGGTGAACGCCGCCAGCCCAGCCAGCGGCAGCAGCGCGATCAGGATCTCCTCGGTGCCGTAGGCGGACGACGAGATCCCGTCCGGTGACAGCACGCCAAGCGCGAGCGGCTTGGACAGCCGCTGCTCGCCGAGCTGCTCGTTAACCAGAGGCGGGCCGAGCAGCCGGCGCTTCGCCGTGTACCAGACGCCGTCCGGCTGGCTGCCGCGTCGTTCGAGCACGCCCGCTGGCTTGGGCATGGCCACCATCCGCGCCTTTCGTCGGTGTACTGTGCCGGTGACTTCTTACCACCCTCAATGCACCAGGTTAAGCGCGGCATGGCGCGGCGCCATGGCGGGCGGGGCATGGCGGGCGGGTTCCAGTGAGTGCCGAAGGCGGGAGAAGAGACCAGCAAAGGGATACCCCGGCAACCTTGCGTTCACCCGCGGGTGGCATGGTGAGGGAGGGAACACGGGTCCGCCCGCGGCGAGCGCCACTTCGGGCGGATTCGGTGGAAGAGCCGTTGTTTGCGGGAAGCATAGGGATCGCGGGACCGCCCGGGCCGGCTCGCGGCAGCACAGGGCTAGCTAACCAAGAGGCATCACATGACTAGTACTTCGCCTGCGTCGCCGCCGCCGACGGCGGAACGCGGGCAGACGTTGCGTCTTTCCACCCTGCTCAAGCGGCCAGTGGTCGACAGCGGCGGACAGTCGCTCGGGCGGCTGTCCGACGTGATCGTCCGGCTTCGCGGCTCGGATTACCCGGAGGTCACGGGCATCGTCGCGGCGATCGGCGGCGGGCGGGAGGTCTTCGTCCAGCTGGAGAAGGTCGCCGAATTCGACGGTGACGTGCTCAGGCTGACGACGGCCAAGCTGGACCTGCGGCAGTTCGAGCGGCGCGAGGGAGAGGTGCTGCTCAGCGCGGACGTGCTCGGCCACCGGCTGATCGACGTGGAGAACGCCCGGCTGGTTCGCGCCTGGGACCTGCAGCTGTACCGGGACGGAGCGGAATGGGTGCTGTCGGGCGTGGACACCAGGCGGCGGCCGCGACGGCTGTTCGGCCTGCTCGGACCGGATCCGCACAGCACGCCTGCCGAGGACGGGCCGTCATTCCGCGACTGGCACGACTTCGAGTCGCTGATCGGGCACGCGGGCAGCGAGCTGGCACGCGGGCCGTTCGCCCGGGTGCGCAGGCTGAAACCAGCCCAGATAGCGGA
>JASHXJ010000005.1 GCA_030043595.1 Trebonia sp. | reverse complement strand
GCCGGCGTCGGCCGGGCGGCGCCTCGGGTCACGGCTGGTCGCGGCGCGCACCAGCAGGTCCATCGCGGGCGGGATGCCGGGCGTCCACTGCGAGGGGGCGGGAACGTCGGAGTTGACGTGCTTGTACGCCACCTGCAGGGGCGACTCGCCGGTATGCGGCTGCCGCCCGGTCAGCAGCTCGAACAGCACTACCCCGGCGGCGTACACGTCGGTGCGGAAGTCGGTGACGCCGCCGGTCACCTGTTCTGGCGCGATGTAGGCGACCGTGCCGATGATCAGGCCCGACCGGGTGTTCCCTGCTGCCGCCTGCGCCCTCGCCAGCCCGAAGTCCACCACCTTCACCCGGCCGTCCGCCGTCAGCAGCACGTTCTCCGGCTTGACGTCCCTGTGCACGATCCCTGCCTGGTGCGCGGCGCCCAGCCCGGACAGGATCGGGTCCATGATGTCCAGCGCTTCCCCGGGCGGGAACCAGCCCCGGTCCCGCAGCAGGCTGCGCAGTGTCCGCCCAGGGACGTACTCCATCGCCAGGTAGAGGTACTGCCCGTCCGATCCCTGGTCGAAAACCGCGACGATGTTGGGGTGTGACAGCCGGGCGACCGACTTGGCCTCCCCGATGAACCTGCCCACGAAGTCGGCGTCCCTCGCCAGGTCGGCGTGCATGACCTTGAGCGCCACCTCACGGTCCAGCCGGGTGTCGGTGGCGAGGTAGACGGTGGCCATGCCGCCGTGCGCGATGCGGGAGCGGACGTGATACCGGCGGTCGAGCATTCGGCCGATGAGCACGTCAACGAGGGCAGATTCCATTGCCGACGATTTTACGGCCACGTCCAGGGAACTTTATGCCGTTAATCATTTTGACAGCACCGCGTCGCGCTCCGCTGCGGCGCCGCCCGCCGCTCCCCGCGCCGCCGGCCACCGCCCCGCTCCGCCCCCGGTCCCCGCCAGGCTGCCGCGCCGTACCCTTGGACGTCATGGTTCATCCCGAACGCACCCTGGTTACTGGCGCGGGCCTGGCCGGGCTGCGGACAGTGCAGGCGCTGCGGGCGCGCGGCTACGCCGGCCGGATCACGCTGGTCGGCGCGGAAAACCGGCCGCCCTACGACCGGCCCCCGCTGTCGAAGAAGGTGCTCACCGAGGGCGTCGACCCGTCGCTGCACGCGGACTTCACGGCCCTGGACGCCGCCTTCCGCCCGGGCGAGACCGCGATCGGCCTGGCCGGGGCCGCTGTCGTGACGAATCACGATAAACACTCATTTGACTGTCTTGTCGTCGCCACCGGCTCCGTTCCCGTCGCGCTGCCCGGTCCTGGGCCGCAGCGGTTCCTGCGCACCCTCGACGACGCGCTCGCGCTGCGTGGCCTGTTCCGGCCCGGCCTGCGGCTGGCGATCGTCGGCGCCGGCTGGATCGGCGCCGAACTGGCGACCGCGGCCGCGGCGGCGGGCTGCCAGGTCACGGTCGCCGAGGCCGCCCGGGCGCCGCTCGCCGCCGCTCTCGGTCCCGAGGCAGGATCGCGTACCGCCCCCTGGTACGAGCGAGCCGGAGTCGAGCTGCGCACCGGCACCGCGGTCGAATCCGTCGAGCACGGCGGCCTCGCGCTCGCCGGCGGTGGCTGGCTGGCGGCCGACGAGGTGGTCACGGCCGTCGGAGTGCGGCCCGCCGTAGCCTGGCTGGCCGGCTCTGGCGTGACGCTGGACAACGGCGTCGCCGTCGACTCCGGCCTGCGCGCGTCGCTCCCCGGCGTCTACGCGGCGGGGGACTGCGCCGCCTTCGAGTCGCCGCGGTTCGGCACGAGACTGCGCGTGGAGCACTGGGACAACGCGCTGCGTGCCCCGGAGGTGGCCGCCGCCAACGTCCTCGGCGGCAGCGAGGTGTACGACCCGGTCCCCTACTTCTGGTCTGAGCAGTTCGGCCGGATGCTGCAGTACGCGGGCCACCACGCCCCCGCCGACCGCCTCATCTGGCGCGGCGACCCGCAATCCGCGACCTGGTCGGCCTGCTGGCTGTCCAGCGCCCCCCCGCCTGGTCCCGCCCCGTCCGGTTCCGGCCAGTCTCCTGCCGCCCCGTCCGGTTCCGGCCAGTCTCCTGCCGGCCCGTCCGGTTCCGGCCAGTCCGGCGCCGCGGCGGCCAGTGCCCGGCTGACCGCGGTCCTGACAGTGAACCGCCCCCGCGACCTGGTCCAGGCCCGCCGCCTGATCGCCGTCGGCGCGGAAGTGGACGTCGCCCGCCTGGCCGACCCAGCGATCCCGCTGCACGACGCCGCCGCTTAGCAGCCGACGCGACTCCATCAGCCCCGCGCACCTCCCAGGCCTCACTCGCCACTGGCGCCCGCGCGATGCAGGCAAGGCCGCCTTCGCCGCGGCCGCTGACGGCCACACCAGTAACTCCTGTTGGCCTTGTATGCGCCCCGACCACTTTTCCGCCCGATTTGCCCCGTTATGTCGTGCGGAATGCATACAAAGATGGCGTTAGCCCGCCTCCGTGGCTATATGTGCAAGCGTCGAATTGCGCCTCGTTGACGCCTGTACCAGACTTGGCTCGCAGAATCCGTCCGGGAGCGAGGGAGGGGCTTCATGGAAGACCGTATCGAACAGCGGGTCACCGTGCGGGCGACACAGGACACGGTGTGGCAACTGGTCACGAGGCCCGGCTGGTGGCTGCCCGGCAGCAAGGCGGAGCCGGCCCGCGGCCCGGGACGGGTGACGGTCGAGTACGGCGATGACCACCGGCCGTACGTCATCGATGTCGTCCGCGTCGAGCCCCAGGGCTACGTCTCGTTCCGCTGGGCGAGCGGCTTCGGCGGCGCCGCGCCCGCGCAGGGCACGGCCACCCTGATCGAGTTCTACGTCCGCCCGGTGGGGGACGAGATCGGCGTGACGGTCGTGGAGAGCGGGTTCGCATCGCTCGAGCTGCCGGACGCGCTGCGCGAGGACGAGTGGAAGGGCAACACAGGCGGCTGGCAGTACGAGATGGCTGGCCTGCGAAGCCGCGCCGAGCAGGGGCGGTGACCAGCGCGATCCAGCGAGCCTGGGTGGGCGAAGACCAGACCGCCGTCGACCATGCGGCGGCAAGCGCAAGGAACGCGGCCGTCGACGCGGACCGGGTGTTCGCCGCCCTCGCCGACCCGCGGCGCAGGGAATTGCTTGAGCTGCTCGGGCGAACCCCCGGCTGCAGCGCGAGCAGCCTCGCGGCCAGGCTGCCGGTCTCCCGACAGGCGGTGGTGCAGCACCTGGCCGTGCTCGAGGACTCGAGCCTGGTCAGCAGGCGCCGGGCCGGGCGCGAGGTGCTGTTCAGCGTCCGGCCAGAAGGACTGGCGGCCACCGCGGACTGGCTGACCGGCCGGGCGGCGGTGTGGCGGGAACGCCTGGAGCTTCCCGGGCAGGAGGCAGCGAACGGCTAGGCGGGCTGCCCGCGCCCGCACGGGCCGCACCGCTCGCGCGGAAGGCCTCGGAAGCGGAAGAACGGGGCATACGCCCTATTGAATGAAATGTGGCTGGTTTGGAAACGGCCGGTGCGTGGGAGATTGGACTCGTGGCACAGATAGACCCAGCGACCGATTCCCTCGTCGGTGAATGGCTGTCACTCCCCGAGGTAGCCGCAAGGCTCGGCGTCCCCTCCAGCCGTGTGAAGCAACTGCTCCGCGACCGCAAGCTGCTCGCCGTCGCCCGGCCAGCCGGGGAGCGCGGCGTGCCGGCCGCCTTCCTTGACGGCCCGCAGATCGTCAAGGGCCTGTGCGGGACGCTGACCGTGTTGTTCGACTGCGGGTTCGACGACGAGGAAGCGCTGCGCTGGCTGTTCACGGCCGACGAGACGCTGCCCGGGACGCCGATCGAGGCGCTGTACAAGCACCGGGGCACCGAGGTCAACCGCCGCGCTCAGGCACTGGCGTTCTGACCGGACAGCATCCTCCCAGCCGACACTTAAATTCTCACAACGGCGCTAGCGCCCCATGGGGCGCTAGCGCCGCGCAGCATGCGCCGCGCAGCGAGATTTTCTTGTGGCCGGATCACAGGAAACGGGTTTGCAGGTTATGCTTGACCACATGCCGCCGCGACCTCGCCGTCCCCAGCTCGTCGTCAGCAGCACCGCGCCGCGGGGCGCGGGCGCCAGTACCCCGCGCGCCACCGCGGCCAGGGCTCGCCGGTCGCCGCTGATCTCCGACCTGCTCAGGGCCGGCCAGCGGTCGTACTCGTTCGAGTTCATGCCGCCCAAGACGCAGCTGGAAGAGCAGCAGCTGTGGCGCGCCATCCGGCAGCTCGAGCCGCTGAAGCCAACGTTCGTCTCCGTGACGTACGGGGCGGGCGGCTCTACCAGGGACCGCACTGTCCGGGTGACCGGACGGATCGCCGCGCAGACCTCGCTGACCCCGGTCGGGCACCTCACCGCGGTCAGCCACTCCGTCCAGGAGCTGCGGCACGTGATCGGCTGCTACGCCGACGTGGGCGTGCGCAACGTCCTCGCGCTCAGGGGTGACCCGCCCGGCGACCCGAACGCCCCGTGGGTCGCGCACCCCAAGGGACTCAGGCACGCCCGCGAGCTTGTCCGGCTGGTCAAGTCGTCCGGCGAGTTCTGCGTGGGCGTCGCCGCGTTCCCCGAGCTGCACCCCCGCTCGCCGGACGCGGAGACAGACACCGCGCACTTCATAGCGAAGTGCCGCGCCGGAGCGGACTTCGCGATCACCCAGATGTTCTTCTACGCCGAGGATTACCTGCGGCTGCGGGACCGGGTCGCCGCCGGCGGCTGCGACGTTCCGATCATCCCGGGCATCATGCCGGTCACCAGCCTGCGGGTGATCGACCGCGCCCTGCAGCTCGGCGGCTGCAAGGTGCCCGCCGACCTGCTTGACCGGCTGCGGAAAGCAGACGGGGACCCGGCGCACGTCCGCGAGATCGGCGTTGAGTACGCCGCCGGGCTGTCGGCGCGGCTGCTCGCCGAGGGCGCCCCCGGCCTGCATTTCTACACGCTCAACTGGTCGCGCGCGACCAGGCAGATCTACCAGCTGCTCGGCCTGGGCGAGCGCGGCGACGGCGGCGGCGCCGGGCGCGGGGCATCCGGTTCCGCCACCGCGCGCAGCGGCAGCGTGGCACCCATCACCGCGTAGGGCGGCTCGCCGCCGGAGAACCGGAACCCGGTCAGCAGGTCGGTGAACCCGACCCGCCGGTACAGCCGCCGGGCGCGCGATTCCGCGTCCGCGGTCGACAGCACGGCCGTGCGCTCGGACCGGCCCGCGGTGAGCCGCAGCAGCAGCTCCCGGCCAATCCCGGCACCCTGGTAAGCGGGCAGCACGTGCAGCTCGGCGACCTCGAACGAGTCGGTGAGCCAGGCGGCCGCCCCCGGCGGGGGGGACAGGGCGAGCGCCCCGGCGACCGTATCGTGCCACCACTGGCCTGGCGCCCCGTGGAAGCCGTAGGTGAACCCGGCGAGCACTGGCCCGGCGGCCGCCGCCAGCGCGCGGAACCCGGGATTGGCCGCGTGCCGGTCCAGGATCGCATCCCGCCCGGAGAGCATCCGTTCCGGCGGGTTCATGGCCGCCGTGTACACGGCGACGAACCGGTCGATCCCGCGCCGGAACTCGGCGGGCGCGAGCTCGCTGAATGTGACCGTCTGCATCATCACCGCCAGCTTACGGGACGCTGCCTGGTGTGGCCCGTCGGCTCGGTTCCGGCTACCTCACCGTGTGACCCGGCGTCGCACCCGCCGCCGCCGACGGGGATACAGAATGTCAGACCCTGCGTGTAACTTCGAACGTGTCAGCAAATGGGCTGGACATTGCAACGAACCTGTGTTCGAATATGGGAGTGGCGAACTCCGGCCGCCGTGACCCCCGGCGGCCGGCCGCTGGCCGGGCGGAGCGTGGGGAAGCGCTTCGCCCGGCCAGATCTCCCGTGACGGGATTGGCCGCGGCGCAGAGTTGAAGGAGTGACGACCATGATCAGCACGCTGACAGCGATAGGCAATGAGGTGCCAACGCGGGCTGGCGCGGGATCTGGCGACGACGTGCCCGCGCTAGACAGGGGAGGGTATCCCGTGCAACCGGCGCATCATGGGCAGCCGGCGCAGCCGGCGCTGACCGGGCCGCGGCCGCTGGTCTCCGCGACCGTGCTGAACCTGCTGGAGACCGCGCGACGGGGCCTGGCCGAGGCCGGCGCGGAACGCGATCCGGGCACCCGGTACATCGGCGCGCACCTGGCCGCGCTGCGCGCGGCGGCGGCGATCGTCGCGGCCAGGGGAGAACCCGGCACCGGCAGCCGCCGCAGGCGGCCGCGCAGCGTGTGGGAACTGCTTCCCCAGGTGGAGCCCACGCTCACCGAGTGGGCCGCGTTCTTCGCGGCGAGCGCCGCCAAGCGCGCCGCGGCTGAGGCAGGCCTGCCGCGCGCGGCCACCGCGCGCGAGGCCGAGGACTTGCTCAGGGACGCGGGGACGTTCCTGTCGGTGGCCGAGCGGGCGCTGGGCGTGGACAGTCAGCTCCAGCTCCCGCTCAGGTCCGCCAGCTGAGACGCCCACCCGGCGAATCGCCGGCGAACAGCCGGCCACCGCCGGGTGGGCGGCGGACCTCAGAAAGACTCGATGGTGGTGCTGCGGGCGTCGGCGTCGAGCACGCCCCAGCTGATGAGCTCCTCGGTCAGGTCGGCAGGAGACTTGTCGTAGATGACGGCAAGCGAGCGCAGGTCCTCATGCCGGACCGACAGCACACGGCCGTTGTAGTCGCCGCGCTGCGCCTGGATGGTGGCGACATAGCGGGCCAGCGGGCCGACCTTCTCCTTCGGCAGCGAGTTCATCCGCTCAAGGTCGATCACGAGCTTGGGCGCGGTCGCGATCGGGGTCGGGGCGGCGTCGCCGGGCAGGAGTTCGGAAACCGGGACTCCGTAGAACTCGGCCAGCTCGGCCAGCTTCTGGACGGTAACCGAGCGGTCGCCGCGCTCGTACGAACCGACCACGACGGCCTTCCAGCGCCCGCGGGACTTCTCCTCAACTCCGTGCAGTGAGAGTCCCTGCTGTGTGCGGATGGCGCGCAGTCGCGCGCCCAGGGTCTTGGCGTATTCAGATGGCATTTTTCCTCGGTTTCCCGGCCAGTCGTCGCTTACGGTAACGGTTACGCACAGTGACGGTAGGCCGCGAGAGCCGCAAGGTCAAGCCGAATGGCAAAAACTGGTTGAACTCGTCCAGTAACCGGCCTTGCCCTCCCGGATTGCTCCCTACCCTCCGTCGAAACGCGACAACCCCTATGTAATCGGCTTTTCCCGGCGCGAGGCGGCCAAGAGGGGGGTCGCCCACGCTATCGGAACGTAATGACAGCGTATGTCCAGAGTGATCTAAATCACAACTTACATGATCATCAGAACTCAGCGTACGGTTACGCAGGGGAACAGATTTCATTTAGCGACTATAGCGACCATCGTGACTTGCGAGTCCTAAGTTTTACATAACGATCGCTGCCGGAGCCCGCCCGGCGCTGCAGGGGACGCGTGGCGGTGCGCCGGCGGCGTGTCCCCGGCCTGCGGCCGCGGTCCTGGTACGGTTGTCGTAGGCATCCTTTAAGGACCGTCCCGTGAGACGGGGAAGGAGGTCGTGACTGGTGTGCGCGATGCGACCTGAGCCAGGTCACGAGCAGGGCGCTGGCCATCCGGGCTGGAAGGCAGTGCTCACCCCAGAAGAGATCCGGCGCGCGCTGAGCCGCGTCGCGCACGAGATCCTGGAGCGTACCCACGGCGGCGAGGGGATCGTCCTGCTCGGCATCCCGACCCGGGGTGTCCCGCTGGCCCGCCGCCTCGCCGCGCGGATCGCCGAGTTCGAGGGCACCTCCGCGCCGTACGGCTCGCTCGACGTAACCATGCACCGCGACGACCTGCGGCTGCGGCCGGCGCGTGCGCTGCAGCGTACCGAGGTGCCGTCCGGCGGGGTCGACGGCAAGACGGTTGTGCTCGTCGACGACGTGCTGTTCTCCGGCCGCACGATCCGTGCCGCCCTGGACGCGCTCAACGACCTTGGCCGTCCGCGCGCCGTTCAGCTGGCCGTGCTCGTCGACCGCGGCCACCGCGAGCTTCCGATCCGCGCCGACTACGTAGGCAAGAACCTGCCCACGGCCTACCGTGAGGTCGTGCGGGTGCTGCTCGAGGAGACCGACGGCGAGGACTCCGTGCTGCTCGGGGAGCGTGACCGGTGACTGGTTCGCCCATGCCAGCGGGAAGGCACCGCCACCTGATCTCGGCGGCCGACCTGTCCCGCGACGAGGCGGTGCTCATCCTGGACACCGCCGCCGAGCTGGCCAGCGTCGCTGGCCGGCCGATCAGGAAGCTGCCCACCCTGCGGGGCATGACCGTGGTCAACCTGTTCTTCGAGGACTCCACCAGGACCAGGACCTCGTTCGAGGCGGCGGCTAAGCGGCTGTCCGCCGACGTGATCAACTTCTCCGCCCGCGGGTCCAGCGTGGCCAAGGGGGAGAGCCTCAAGGACACCGCGCTGACACTGGAGGCGATGGGCGCGGACGCGGTGGTCGTCAGGCACAGCGCGTCCGGTGCCGCGCACCGGCTGGCCGGCTGGGTGACGGGCAGCGTGGTGAACGCCGGCGACGGCACGCACGAGCACCCCACCCAGGCGCTCCTGGACGCGTTCACCATGCGCCAGCGGCTCGGCGCGCCCGACCAGCGTGGCGGCGGGCTGGACGGCGTTCGGGTGACGATCGTCGGCGACGTCCTGCACAGCCGGGTCGCCCGGTCGAACGTCCTGCTGCTCGCGACGCTGGGCGCCGAGGTGACGCTGGTCGCCCCGCCGACGCTCATGCCCTACGCGGTGGAGACCTGGCCATGCAAGGCCAGCTACGACTTCGACGCGGAACTGCGCAAGAGCGACGTGGTGATGATGCTGCGCGTGCAGCAAGAGCGGATGACCGCCGCGTACTTCCCGAGCATCCGCGAGTACAGCCGCCGGTACGGGCTCGACGCCGGCCGGATGGCGCTGCTGCCCGAGCACGCGATCGTCATGCACCCGGGCCCGATGAACCGGGGAGTGGAGATCGCGGCCGAGGTCGCGGACTCGCCGCGATCCACGATCGTGGCACAGGTGAGCAACGGCGTGATCGTCCGGATGGCGGTGCTGTACCTGCTGCTCGGCGGCGCCGCGGCGGCGGCATGAACGGCGCGGGCACGGCGCGGAACGGGGACGGCATGGCCGAGGAGTGGCTGATCAAGGGCGCGCGCATCGCCGGGGCTGACCGGGTCGCGGACATCCGCCTCGCGGGCGGCGTCATCACCGGCGTGGGCGAGGACCTGTCCGCGCCCGGCGCGCGGGTGCTCGACGCGGCCGGCCTGGTCGCGCTGCCTGGCCTCGTCGACCTGCACACGCACCTGCGCGAGCCGGGCCGGGAGGACGCGGAGACCGTCGAGACCGGCACCAGGGGCGCGGCGCTCGGCGGGTTCACCGCGGTGCACGCGATGGCCAACACCGAGCCTGCCGCCGACACCGCCGGTGTGGTGGAGCAGGTCTGGCGGCTCGGCCAGCAGGCCGGGTACTGCGACGTCCGCCCGGTAGGCGCCGTCACGGTCGGCCTCGGCGGCAGGCAGCTGGCCGAGCTCGGCGCGATGGCCGACTCCGCCGCGCGGGTCCGCGTCTTCTCCGACGACGGCAACTGCGTCGCCGACCCTTTGCTGATGCTGCGCGCGCTTGAGTACGTCAAGGCGTTCGACGGCGTGATCGCGCAGCACGCCCAGGAGCCGCGGCTCACCGAGGGCGCGCAGCTGAACGAGGGCGAGGTCGCCAGCAGGCTCGGCCTGGCCGGCTGGCCGGCCGCCGCCGAGGAGGCGATCATCGCCAGGGACTGCCTGCTCGCCGCGCACGTCGGCTCCGCGCTGCACGTCTGCCACGTGTCCACCGCCGGCTCGGTGGAGATCATCCGCTGGGCTAAGTCGAAAGGCTGGCAGGTGACGGCCGAGGTCACGCCCCACCACCTGCTGCTCACCGACGACCTGGCCGCGGGGTACGACCCGGTGTTCAAGGTCAACCCGCCGCTGCGCACCCACGCCGACGTGGCGGCGCTGCGCGCCGCGCTGGCGGACGGCACCATCGACTGCGTGGCCACCGACCACGCGCCGCACCCCGTCGAGGCCAAGGAAACCGAGTGGGCGGCGGCCGCGAACGGCATGACCGGCCTGGAGACCGCGCTGCGGGTGGTGCACCTGGCCATGGTGGACACGGGCCTGCTCGACTGGGCGGGCGTCGCCGACCGGATGTCGGCCCGCCCGGCGGCGATCGGCCGGGTACCCGGCCACGGCCAGCCGCTGCGGCCCGGCGGCCCGGCCAACCTGACGCTGTACGACCCGGCCGCGCCGGCCGAGGCCGTGGACCCGGCGGCGCACGCGTCCAAGAGCAGGAACAGCCCGTTCGCCGGGATGGCCCTGCCCGGCCAGGTACACGCCACGTTCCTGCGGGGGACGGCGACGGTCCTTGACGGGAAGGTGACGCGATGAGCGGCCGCGGCCCGGCGGCGATGCTCGTCCTCGAGGACGGCACGACGCTGCGCGGCGCGGGCTTCGGCGCCTACGGCGAGACGTTCGGCGAGATGGTCTTCAACACCGGGATGACCGGCTACCAGGAGACGCTGACCGACCCCTCGTACTGCGGCCAGATCGTGGCGATGACCGCCCCGCACATCGGCAACACCGGCGTCAACGACGAGGACCCGGAGTCCCACAGGATCTGGGTGAGCGGCTACGTGGTGCGCGAGCCGTCGCGGCTGGCCTCGAGCTGGCGGGCTCGCCGCAGCCTGGACGCCGAGCTCAAGGCCCAGGGGATCACCGGCATCGCCGTGCAGGGCACCCGGGCGCTGACGATGCGCATCAGGGAGCACGGTGCCATGCGTGCCGCGGTGTCCACGGTGGAGGCGGACCCGGAGCGGCTGCTCGGCCGCGTGCTCGCCAGCCCCGGCATGACCGGCGCCGACCTCGCGCGGGTCGTCACGACGCCGCAGCCGTACACCGTCAGCCCGCCGCCAGGCACCACGGTGAGGTACCGGGTGGCCGCGGTGGACCTGGGCATCAAGACCGCCACGCCGCGGAACATGGCCGAGCGCGGCATCGAGGTCCGCGTCCTGCCCGCCACGGTGACCGCCGCCGAGATCCTGGCTACCGACCCAGACGGCGTGTTCTTCAGCAACGGCCCCGGCGACCCGGCCGCCGCCGGCTACGCGGTCGCCGCCATGCGCGGCGTCCTCGGGGCGGGCCGCCCCGTGTTCGGCATCTGCCTGGGCAGCCAGATCCTCAGCCTGGCCCTCGGGCTGAAGACCTACAAGCTCAGGTACGGGCACCGCGGCGTGAACCAGCCGGTGATGGACCTGGCCACCGGCCGGGTCTACATCACCAGCCACAACCACGGCTTCGCCGCCGCGCTGCCTCCCGAGTCCGGGGAAGTTTCCGGGTCCCCGGAGGCCGCCGGCGCCAGCGAGCCAATCCAGGCCCCCGGGGAGGTATGGACGGGCGGGCAGCCCCTCCATACACGGGATCCCCGGGAGGTCGGCCCGCGGGAGCCAGCAGAGTGGGCACATGTGCCCCAGGGAGCCCGCCAGCCGTTCGGCACCCCGTTCGGCGCTGCCGTGGTGAGTCACGTCAACCTCAACGACGGCGTGGTCGAGGGCATCCGCCTGCTCGATCGTCCCGCCTTCAGCGTGCAGTACCACCCGGAGGCAGCCCCCGGCCCGCACGACGCGGTAGACCTCTTCGATCACTTCTGCACCCTCATGGACAGCGCCCGATGACCCCCCTGGCCCCCGGCGGCCGTCACACCCGCCCCTCCCGTTGGCTTTGTATGCGTCCCGACCACTTTCGCGCCCGAAATGTCCCGATTTGTACTGCGGAACACATACAAAGACAACGCATGATGCTCCTGAGGCGGGCGGGCATGGCATCAGGGGCATCGACGGCATGCGCGGCATCAAGGACATCAGGGGCAAGGCTGCCGGGAGGGACGGTGCCCGATGCCGCGGCGTAGCGACCTGAAGTCGGTGCTGGTCATCGGGTCCGGCCCGATCGTGATCGGCCAGGGCTGCGAGTTCGACTACTCGGGCACTCAGGCATGCCGCGTCCTCAGGCAGGAAGGCATCCGGGTCAGCCTGGT
>JASHXJ010000322.1 GCA_030043595.1 Trebonia sp. | reverse complement strand
ACGCCGCCGCGAACTGCGGATCCGCCGGCGTTCAGGACTAGCGCCTGCCGCGAGCCTCTTCCACGCCGCCTTGCTTCAGTCCCGCCCACAGGTTAAGCGCGGCCAGCCCGCACGCCGAAGACCCCTGCGCAATTGCGCGAGACGTTTCCGCGGAAACGCCGGAACGGTTTCTGCCCCGGTCCTGCCGCGGCACCTGTGCCGACCCGGCTCAGGCTCGAACGTGAACCCAGGCCCTGCCGAAACGTGAAGACCTCCAGGTGGGGCGCCAGGGGGTCGAACCCTGAACCAACGGATTAAAAGTCCGCTGCTCTGCCATTGAGCTAGCACCCCTCAGTGCCGCACGCCCGTCCCAGGCTGGGCGGGACTCCGAACCGAAGCGTACCGAAGGTCAGCGGTACGCGGATATTCCAGTGAGGGCCTGGCCTATCGCCAGCGCGTGGATCTCCTCGGTTCCCTCGTAGGTGATCACGGCCCCCAGGTTATTCGCATGCCTGATCACCGGGTACTCGAGCGTGACGCCGTTAGCCGCCAGGATGGTCCTGGCCTGCCGCGCGATGTCGATCGCAGCCCGCGCGTTGGCCATCTTCGCCGTGCTGACCTGGACCGGCGTCAGCGTTCCCGCCTCCTTCAGCCGCCCCAGGTGCAGGGCGAGGAGCTGTGCCTGATACAGCGACACCGCCATCCAGGCGAGCTTTGACTGCGTGAGCTGGAACCCGGCTATCGCCTTGCCGAACTGCGTTCGCGTCGTCGAGTAAGTTATCGCGCTCTCCAGGCACGTACGCGCCGCACCGGTTACCCCCCACGCGATCCCGAACCGTGCCTCGGTGAGGCACGACAGCGGTCCGCGCAGACCGGTGACCCCCGGCAGGACGGTGGAGGAGGGCAGCCGCACCGAGTCGAAGTGCAACTCCGACGTGATGGACGCGCGCAGCGACAGTTTCTTGTGAATGTCCCGTGCGCTGAAGCCACGTGCTCCGCGCGGCACCAGGAACCCGCGGATCCCCGAGTCAGTCGAAGCCCACACCACGGCGACGTCCGCGATAGAGCCGTTGGTGATCCACATCTTCGTGCCGTTCAGCACCCAGTCCGAGCCGTCCCGGACCGCATGCGTCCGCATCGATGACGGATCAGAGCCATGATCAGGCTCGGTGAGTCCGAAGCACCCGATGGCGGAGCCGTTGGCCATGGGCGGCAGCCACTCGTCCTTCTGCTCGTCGCTCCCGAACTTCCAGATCGGGAACATCGCCAGCGAGCCCTGGACGGACGCCGCGCTGCGCAGCCCGGAGTCGGCGGCCTCCAGCTCCCGGCAGGCGACACCGTAGGCAATGGGGCCGGTGCCCGCGCACCCGTAGCCCTTCAGGTGCATGCCGAACAACCCGAGCTTGCCGAGCTCGGTCAGCACGGACCGTGGCAGGATGCCCGCCTCGAACCAGTCGGCGACGTGTGGCATCACCTGGTCGCCGACGAAGGCGCGGACGGTGTCCCGGATCAGCCGCTCCTCGTCGCCCAGCTGATCGTCTATGCGAAGCAGGTCGGTCTCGGCTGTCATGGCGGCTCCATTCGGTCTGCTACAGATCAGGGTATTGACCCGGGTCATTCCTGATGACAGGGCGCCGGCCCAGTGGGCATCATCACAGTCATGAGCGAAAACAACAGCAGCGGGGGCAAGCGCTTGCTCCGCGTCCGGCAGGGCCGGATCGTCGCCGGTGTCTGTACCGGGCTTGCTGCCTACTTCGGGGTTGACGTCAACCTGGTGCGTCTCGCGTTCGGGGTTCTCACGGTCTTCTACGGGCTGGGCATCGTCTGCTACCTGATCGCCTGGGCCGTACTGCCCGAAGAGGGCGAGGACGGCTCCATCCTGGAATCCTTCGTCAACAAGCACCGTTCATAGGTAGGGGTCCCAACCCGCGCCGCCTGCCTGGCCGATCAGACACGGAGCCGTAACGCCAGCACGGGCCAGCCAACCCGCGGCTCTCCCGCCGAGTGGCCTGGTCCAGCAGCTCTGCGCACGCGGTATCGTCTTGTGAGAAGCGCGAGACACCGTCTCGGTACCGCTGGAACAGTGTCTCGTGCGGAGGGACGCAACGCTTTGGTGGATGCGCCGTCTGTCCTCTATGCTGTGTCAGTCCCCGACGGCGGACTGATGTAGCTACGACGGTGCCCGTCGAAGCCCCCATCGTCTAGTGGCCTAGGACACCGCCCTTTCAAGGCGGCGGCACGGGTTCGAATCCCGTTGGGGGCACGTCGTCGGCTAGAGTCGGCGGTAACAGATGGTCCTGTAGAGCAGCGTGGAGTGCTCGCCACCCTGTCAAGGTGGAGGTCGCGGGTTCAAATCCCGTCAGGACCGCTGAGGCTGGCCCTTGACGGGCCCGTTGTCAAGGTCAGGTAGCTCAGTCGGTATGAGCGTCCGCCTGAAAAGCGGAAGGTCGACAGTTCGATCCTGTCCCTGACCACACTTTCGTCTCTGATCTGTAGGAAGGCCACCTACGGAACTGGGTGAGCCGTCCGCACGATATGCACAGCGTTGGTTGAGCTTCCGCCGATCGGGTGGCAATCATGACAGTTTCGGATGCCGACGCGAGCCAGCGGCCAAGCGCCGGATTCCGCGCATCCGCGACACCCCACCGAGGTACCTGTGCCTAATGAGGCGTCGACTTGGGCGGTATGAGCAAGTGCCGAAAGTACGGATCGCGCAGGATCTGACGGCGCGTGTCACGGGGTATCGGCATCGGCCGGGCTCGGCGTACCCACCGTGCCTTGATCTGCGGGATAGTCGCCTGCAGATAGTCCCCCTTGGCCAACAGCACCCCTCGGAAATCCATTGTTGCCGGCTGACTTTCGGGCATCAGAAACTCGTTCCACGCATGGTAGGAGGTGCACAGGATCTGGTCGTCGGGCACCGCGAGGCGCAGCATGACCACCCCGTGTGTCCACTGATCAAACCCCAACAGCAAATCGGCGGTATAACGTGCCTGCTTCGGGCTGGCCCAGCCCGGCCAGGCCCACACCGGCGGCGCCCCCTGGCAGTCGACGCCTCGTGCGGTCATTTCTGCCGTCATCACCTCGTAGGCGCCAACCCACGACGGGTGTACCCGTGTCCAGCTAGCGCGGTAGTTATAACCGCGGGCCAGCTTTGCCGCGACTTCAGGTGCCTGAACGGTCCACAGCTTCACCTGTCCCATTGTCAGCTGCCTTGCGGGGAATGTGGCAGCGAGCCCGCGATGTAGGAACAATTTCACGGGCTACCGCACCCCGACGATGGTCGCGGTGGTGCAGGGGAAGGGTCGCTGTTCTGCCTGGTGGACGGGTTTCGTGTGTCCTGCTAGCGTGGGCATCGCACCTTTCCGCCTAGCGCGGTCGCGCTTGTCGGTGACGTCCGTTTTCACAGGTCCGCATAGCGCTTGGCGCGGTTGACCTGAAAAGCGGAAGGTTGACAGTTCGATCCTGTCCCTGGCCACCCTTTACTACCGGGTTGACCAGCGGAACACTTGCGATCACGTCCCCTCGCTGGTGCTGTCACTAGCCGTCATGGGCGGTTTGTGGCTGTCGTGCGCCGCGCGCTATCGCACGCGGACCGCAGGCCGTGCCTCCGTGGCCGTGGATTGCGGCGCGGAGCTGTGCCTTCTCCCTCTAGCATGGGCGGCCGGAGATGCTGCTCGATCACGCGTCGAGCTTCCTCTCCCCACTTCCGGCCCCCAAGGTACTGGACAGATCGCTGTCGCCGTCACGCGTCGAGACGGCTTTCTGCAGCGCGGCCAGCTTGAGGCGGGACGTAGTCTCGTGGAGCAGGCGGCGGACCCGCATGGCTATTGAACCCCGGAGGAAGGCCTAGGTGCGGCGGATCCCGCTCGGCGCGCTCCAGGAGCGCGAGTTTCGCCTGTTCTTCACGGGACAGCTGGTGTCACTGCTCGGCGATGCTGTCACGCCGTTCGCGCTCGCCTGGGCCGTGCTCGATCTGACGGGATCCGTCCGCGACCTCGGCTTCGTGCTTGCCGCGAACACCGTGCCGCTCGTAGTCTTCCTGCTCGCAGGCGGCGTCTTCGCTGACCGTCTGCCGCGGCGCGGCGTGATGCTCACCGCCGACGTCGCGCGCATGGCCATCCAGGCGGCGACCGCGGCGCTGCTGCTCTCGCACACCGCCCGCATCTGGGAGCTGATCGTACTGCAGGCGTTGGCCGGAACCGGGACAGCGTTCTTCAATCCTGCATCGACCGGGCTCACGCCGATGACTGTGAGCGCGGGGCGGCTGCAGGAGGCAAACGCCCTGCGCGGGATGTCGATGGGGTTGACCCAGTTCGCCGGCCCGGCGCTTGCAGGCCTCCTCATCGTCACCGTCGGGCCGGGGTACGCGCTTGCCATTGATGGGGCGAGTTTTGGGGTCAGCGCATTCTGCCTCGCGCGCCTGCACCTTCCGCTGCACGTCGCCCTGGCGCCGCAGTCGTTCGCGCGCGACCTGCTCGACGGCTGGCGCGAGTTCGCCGCACGTACCTGGGTCTGGCTGATCGTGGTCAGTGTGTCCCTCGGGAACATGATGGACTCGGTGTGGCTCGTGCTCGCCGCGGTGTGGATCAAGAACGGCCACGGTGGCGTCGGCGCGTGGACGGCGATCCTCGTCGTCTCGGCCATCGGCGCGCTCGCCGCCGGTGCGACAGCGCTTCGCCTCAAGCCGCGGCGCCCGCTCCTCCTGGCGTCCATTGCGGTGGTTCCGATTGCGTCGCCGATCATTGTGCTCGCGCTGAAGCTGCCCTGGGAGACCCTCGTTGTCACAGCGCTGGTTACAGGTTTCGGCACCATGCTCTTCAATACGCTCTGGGAGACGACGCTGCAGCAGCACGTCCCGTCGGCGTCACTCTCGCGCGTCAGCGCCTATGACTGGTTCGGCTCCCTGCTGTGCCAGCCCCTCGGACTCGCCCTCGCAGGAGTGGTGGCGGCTGGGATCGGGATGAGCCGCACGCTCTGGATCGCAGCCGTAGTCGACCTTGCCGCAGTCGCTGCGATACTCGCGGCACCGAGCGTGCGCCACCTGCAACGGCTCGACGAACCCCAGCTCGAGCAAGGCGCGCAGCAGCCCGTCGCCGACTGACCGCAACGGCCAGGAGACCTGATCACCCTCCACCGCCTCCCCCGGAGCGGTGGAAGTACTGGGTAACCAGTGGCGCTGATATCGCGATCGCGAGTATGAGCTCGAGGGTTAGCTCCTGGTCGGGATGCACGGCGATCTCTACTGTGTCCGCCCACACCTTCGTCCCGATCGGCGGCTGGAGCTGGCGTCGGCTCGTGTCCCGGTACCGGGCAACCTTGCTCCCCGCCTGATCCACCGCGGTCATGATCGCATTCGTTGGGTGAGTTCCCCGGACCGGGAACCGGAGCCATCGCTGATCGGGGAAGGTGACACGAGCATTAGCCCGGTGGTCGGAATTGTGCCCGCTGAGGTACATCACCGGCGTTCCAGTCTCATTGACGAGCATCCCTACCCTGCGGGCTTCACGCCGCTGCGCCCAGGTCCTGGTCGTTCCCGCGGAATAATGCCCGGTGAAGTGTGGCCGGATGCGGGCGACGACCTCGGCGATGCCCGGCGGCCAGCAGTCTGGTTTGCTGCGGGCCGGGATTTTCGGTCTGCGAACGGTGAAGCTCCTCCCCGCAGCGCTGACCGTCCAGGACGTAGAGGTGATCCAGCCTCCGGTTCTGGCGATCGGCGAGCCGTGGAGAAAGGCTATCGCTTGCTGATTAGCGGTACGCAGCTCGAACTCATGGCCGCGGAGCTGCCTGCTGCTTCTTATCGTCTCCCACCGCAGGTACGTGCCGGACTGCTGGCCGAAATCGTCCCAGGCGTCCTGGTACTCCCGCCGCGATGGCGCATCGATCCGCCCCGCCACGTCGCCGGGCTCGCGGCGGATGTAATAGGGCTCGGCGGCCAGGTCTCGCCAGGGGTCCGCGTTCACCCTGGCCATCTCGGATAGATCCTCCCACCGCAGCTGGTCCAAGAACCAGTCGATGGGACCGGGCTGATAGCTGCCGCGCAGGGACCGTGTTTGGAACGTCGCCTTCGCGATCAGCGGCCATATGGGCCGCTCGGCATCGAGTTCTGCAGCGACGCGGAGAAGTAGGTTGTTGACCTCTGACGCGTCGTAACCGCCGCCGAGCAACCTGGTGAGCCCGATGTTCCGGACCTCGTCCCCGTTCACCGGCGGCCTCGGGCTCTTGATCTCATGAGCAGGAGTGTGACACCAATCCAGCCCGCCTGCGCGTTCACGGCGACCGGAATTTCGAGTCTTCACGCAACCCCGTCTTCCTCGCACCAGCGCCGTTGGAAGATGTCCTGTTGCGGTCGTTGGCTCCGGCCGTGGTGCGCGAGTGGTACGCCTCGGCTCAGGGGGGAGCGGCGGCCGGGGCCGGTCAGAACGTACGTACGTGATCCATGCGTGGTGGGGTCGTGTTGTCTTCCTCGTCGCCCGATTGTCCGGTTCGCGATAACCGCGTCAAGGGCACCCCTGTCGGCAGTCGTTTCGCGCAGACCCTTGACCGATGCCCGCTCACCGGGCGAGTAGCTATGACGAGGTGGCAGCGGAGCAGCAGGCGGTCAGGCTGGGCCCGGACTCATCCGAGGTCTTTCGCGTCTCCGGCGAGGAGCGGGAAGAAGTGACCGGCGATGTCGCTGAGGACGCCGACGACGCGGCCGGGTGACAGGTCGGCTTCCGGATCGTTTAGTTCGGCCGGCAGCGGTAGTCCCATCTGTCGGGCCATGGCGATGAATGCTGGCACCAGGCCCTTGCCCAGGCTGCTGAGGGCCCGGCCGATCACATCGGGGTCCGCCGTCCATTCAGGCACAGGATGCGCCTGGACGGCGGCCCAGCTTCCCGGGTCGCGGGGCGTGGCGCGCGAGAAGACGTGATCGAAGGTACGGGCGGCGGCATCCCGCCGGGTGAACGCCTCACCCAGACCCCAGGTCTTACGCAGTGTGGCGAGCAGGGAGGTATGGCGGTACTCCTCGTTGTAAACCGATCCCGGTTCGACCCACGGTGACACGATGATGGCCGGGACCCGGTACCCGGACCGGTCAAACCTGAAGCCGAACTCGCCGGGCGGCGCGGCCGGGTGCGGCGGCGGGACCGGCCCGGGAGGGATGTGATCGTAGGTGCCCCCTGGCTCGTCCCAGCCGATCAGCAACGGGGTATTCCAGATGTTCGTGCCCGTCTCGCTGGTGGCGGACCGGTAGGAGTTGAACACCCGCTCCAGGAATGCCTCACCCCCCAGCATCGAGGATGGGCTGTCCATCTTGAGGTCTACCGCGTCTGAGAACGAGCGGCCGAACGCGGGATGGTAGTCCCCGTGACCCGACAGCATGTTCGGCTCGATCAGCGAGAAGTCCGGCAGCGTGCCCGCCGCGGCGTCGGCCTCGAACTCGGCGAACGGCACGAAGTGGGTGGCCAGCCGGTGCTTCAGCCGGGGGAAGTGAATCACCCCGGTGAACGAGACCGGCATCGGCTCCATCACGTAGACCTTCCAGGTCCTGCCGTGCGATTCCACCCGGTCGAAGATTGTCTCGGCGTCGTTCCCCATGAACCACTTCCTGACCGGGCTGTTCACCACGAATCCCGACGAGGTGGCCGCGGTCCAGAACGACCGGTTCATGAAGGTCTGCGACGGCACCTCGCAGAACCAGTGGTCGAACACCCCGAAGTCCCGGGCGATGCCATGGAGCACCGGCAGCTGCTCGGGCGTGCACCCGGTCATGATGTGGGCGTACTCGTCATAGGTCGGCTGGCGGCCGGTCTCGCCGGTGAAGGTGGAGATGTAATCGGTGACGAACCCGTCCATCGCCGGTACCGCCCCCGGCGGCGGCGCATTCCACGGAGCGGATGCGGCCTCGCCGATCTTGAACCGGTTGTGGTCATCGAGAATGCCGTACAGCTGGGTGTTGGTATGGAAGTACTCTTCACCCGAGTCCGGGTTGGGTGAATCCAGGTCGGTGGCGACGGTGTGCGGGACCACCTTGCGGTCAGCGCCGTGCTCCGCCCACGCCGGAATGGGGTTGCTCAGGTCCTTGCCGATCACCCCGTCGAAGTTCTTGCCATCCCCCGGCCCGTACAGGCGCCCCAGCACATTGTCCAGGGAACGGTTCTCGAACAGCACCACCACGATGTGATCCAGCGCGCGGGACCTATCCGGTGCGGGCATCAGCCACCTCTCCTTACCTTGCCGATCGTGACCGTGGACGGTTCTGGCAGCTGCAGCGTTCCGAAGCCTCGGGGTCCACCAGCGGCCCCACCTAAGATCACGCCCTAGCCAGGCGCCAAGTCATCACCCCCAACCGGTGATGTCGATCGCGGCCAGCCTCTTTGACAACACACAAGGTCTTCTACGCACGCCAGCGGACAGCAACAGCACGCATTGCGGGTGTGTCCCGAGGTGTCCTCGAACCGCGGACGTGTCTCTCAGTCCGTCGGCTACCGGCGGGACTGGCATCCAGGAGGAAGTGCGGGTGGCCTCCCCCAGACCCGCGGCGCTGACATGCGGAGTGAATTGGCAGGGCTCGGGGCCAGCGGCTGTGGCGGCTCGGCCAGCGGCCAGACCGACTACCTCCAGAGCCGCGAGCGGGAACAGCAGGCATAGAAGCCGTCAGTTCCCGTGAACACGCTGTCCTGTCAGGATCACTCAGGCCCCCCGCTGGCGGGGACGAAGAACCCCAGGGTGTGCCACACGTCGGCTCCGCTTTATGCGGGACACACCCGTAGGCAGCCGCCAGTCGGCTGGCGTCCGGGGAGGGGGCGGGCTACGTTAACGGCGTGACGGACGTCAACTGCTCACCCTTGACGACCGAGCAGCTGGCGAGGGCGGCCGAACTGGCTGAGGAGTTCCTGGGCGGCCAGTCGGGGGCAGCCGCACTCGCCGCTAGCTTCGCCCGCCATCCCGAGCTGACGATCGCGCTGACCATCGACGGCACTGTTGAGGGAGTGGCGTTCGGCCATCCCGATGTCGAGGGCGGCGCCATTCTCGAAGGCATCACGGTCGATGATGCGCACACCGCGCACGGCCTCGGCTCGCTCCTGCTGGTCCGCTTCGAGCAGGCTGCCGCGGACGCGGGGTGCTGTGACGTCAGTCTCGGCTCCGGCGGTGGCTACGTCGAGCACTTCTACCTCAAGAACGGCTACCGCCAGACCGAGTACCTGATCGCCATCCCTGATGGCGACCGCCAGCCGCTAGATCTCGACGGCCTGGAGGTCCTGCGCGAGCGCCACTGGGAACCGAACTACCGCGTGCTCAACATCGCCGCCCCGGATGGATACTCCCCGCCCGTCAAGGCCGCACTCGCACAACGCCTGCGCATGCAGGCCAGCGACGTGTCCTGTATCTTCTACAAGCCGGTCACCCGTAACCGCTAGCTCCCGGCGCTGCACCTGGTCCGGCGAGGGCGAGCCCGCCCCGTCCCCCTTGGCACGTCAGGACTGGACTGCTGCCGTTGACCAACAGCTATCAATATGATATCATATTATTAGACGATCGGCCGACCGACACCACACGCCGCAAGGGGCATCCCGATGAAAGCGCCCAACGACAACACCACTGCGAAAGGTATGCGCGGGTGGTGGCTATCTCCACCGCGAACCGGCATGCAGCGCTTCATCTCGCCATGGGAGTACCGCCACCTCCGCGTCTCTGGGGCGACCCGTGCTGCCGCTGGCGGCTTCCAGCTCGGCATCGGCCTCGTTCTGCTCTCGCTCGGTCGTCAGGCGGGAGCTGACGCGGAGCGGCGCAAAATGTACCAGCTGTCAGCGTGGTTCCTGGTGTCCGCGGCGGGGAATCTCGCGAGTGGCTTCTGGTACACCACCATCGCCCCCTCGGTTCCTCCCCGGACCTGAGCTTGCGCTGCTCGCACGGGCCAGCCGGGCGCCAGCGAACCTGCAAGTCAGCGACCCGCAGAAATGGCTGATCGCTGCACTGCTGAATTGGGCGGTTATTAGATCAAGATGGCGCCGTGGTTTGCTCGTGTGATGTGGGCTCTGTTCCAAATGTCGTGACGATAACAGCCGCTCGTCGTCGTCGCCGGCGCGGCTGACGATGATTCACCCCATATGTCCATTTCCGGAAGATTCCCGGCGCCGCCATGCCCGCGAGGTACCGGATGAATGTGGCATCGAGCCGGTCATGTCTGGACGGGCACATTGGTACAAACTCGTTAGCAGCGCCCACCCTCACCGGACGAACGTCCCTCTCCCGCTGACCGAGTAGGCGCTGCCCTCGTCGACGAGCACGCGCAGCGCCTGCCGCACCGTGCCTACTGCCAGGCCGGTTGCCTGCACGAGCGTGGTGATCGACGGCAGCGGATCATCGGGCGCGTACTGCCCGGAGTCTATACGGGCGCGCAGCTGGTCGGCCAGCTGCCGGTAGCTCGGCACCTGGCTCCTGCGGTCGATCGGGAATTCCTCCACCCCGGCGAACCTAGCCAGCCTGGCATGCCAGCTGCGGTCAGGGTATGCCTGGCAGGCCTGGCAGGGTTAGCATGCTTGTAGCTATTTACCGGCAGCTGGCTGCGCAAACGGAGGAGCCATGGGACTTGGCCCGCACGACGCCATCAGTCCGGCCGTGCCGCTGGAGCCGCGCGACCAGGTGCCGCGCAAGCTCTTGTTCCTGCGCGCTCACCCGGACTGGCGCATCGGCGTGGCAGGCGACGGGATCTGGCAGGCCACCTGCCTGGCAGACGGCGCAGCGCACTACGTGCTCGCGTACACGCTGCAAGGCCTGCTGAACATGCTG
>JASHXJ010000321.1 GCA_030043595.1 Trebonia sp. | reverse complement strand
CAAAGCGCCGATCCGGCACGGAACGCTCAGCAGGGACGAGATCACATGACAGCAGACGCCACCCCGGTCCGCACCACGTTGCTCATCGCCGGAGAGGAGCGGCCCGCGACCGCCACCTTCCCCGTCTACGACCCGGCCCGGACCGGAGCGGTGGTGGGCTACGCGGCCGCGGCCTCGGCGGCCGACGCCGAGGCCGCGGTCGAGGCCGACGCCGAGGCCGAGGCCGCCTGGCCGGACGCTGCGGCCGAGCCCCACGGGCTGGGGGAAGGATCAGCGGTCGGCTGCGGCGATCCCAGATCAGCCGAGGTCGGCGAGCTCGTGTCTGATTGCGTGTCGGCCGTGGGAGTCGCGCCGTCGCTGGGCGTCGTGCTGCTGCCCGGGCTGGGGCTCGTCGTCGGGCTGGGGCTCTTCGTGGGGGCAGGGCTCTTGGTCGGCTGCGGGCTCTTGCTAGGACTCGGCGACGGGCTTGGCGCCTTCGGGAGCTGCAGCGGCCGGCACTGCTGACTGGTTCCGGTGACAACGGCAGCGGTCTGCGCCAGCACGTCTGCGGCGCCGGGCGCGCCGGACCGAGTAGCGGCCGCTGCCACCGAGAACCCGGCCGCTGTCGCGGCCAGGACGCCGCATGTCACGAGGCTGACGGCAGCCGGTCGTACGTGCGCGAGACGCATGAGGCCCTGCCCAGTCCTGTTCGGTTGCTGCTGCGGAACGACAATTCAGTATGAAGTGGCTACCTCCGGCTGAACGCCTGGCTCGTGGTGCGCCCCATCGGACGGCAGGCGCAGTGCCCGGCGCCACTGCAACTACTACCCAGCGGGCCGCGACCTGATCACCACGCGGAGAGCCGATCACAGTCCCTCTTAACTGGGACGATCCGTGGCGTGGTCCGGTTCACACGGATCTGCGACAAAGCGCCGATCGCGTGGCCGCACGCGGCACCACCCTGCCGGACGCCCCGAAGTTCGGCAAGAGTTCATCTTGCCCTGCCGGCCTGCTGCTGCCGCTGAAGGCCGCCGCACCCTGGCGCGGGCAGCTGGCCAGCCACCGTCCGGCGCGTCCCGTGCCGCGGTCGCCGCGGCCCCCGCGGCGGGATGGCCGTGCTGCGGAATCGGCAGGGAGCCGGGGACGCACTCCCGACTTTAGGGCACTTTTCGGACAGACAAACCGGTATAAATGGTGCGCAGAACCATGCGAAAGCTGCCCTAAGCGGGACAGATGCCTGTGCTGTTTGTGACCCATGTCACGGTTTGACTTTACTCGTTTCCGTCATGTCCCATTGCAATCGGTTGTTAACTTGAGCCTGATAGCACCCCAGGCGTGCGATGGTTGCCCCCCCGCAACATGTCGCCTTGACCCGCGTCAACGTCCACGCCCCTGTCGTCGCCACGGTGCATCGCACCGGCCGACAGCGCCAGGGTGGTCACAGAGCGCCTCCTGATGCGAGCGCGCGTTCGACTCAAGGGTCTACTCTCTTGTCCCCCCGTTTCAAGGCAGCACCTTTCCTGTCCTCCCAGTCCCGCAACGCCCGTCGGCACGCTCGAAAGCACCCTCGCGCGTCGCTGGCCGCCGTGACCGCGGTCGCGGCGGCCGGAGTCGGCGCGGTCGCTGTGTTCGGGGCGACGGCCGGCTCGGTGCCAGCGGCCAGCAGCCTGGCCATGGCCGGCGGTGCCAGGCAGCAATCCTCGTCCCTGCACACCACGTCCGCGCTCTTCGACTGGGTCGACGGCCTGCGGTGGCCAGGTGCCGGCGCGCAGTCCGGTTCCCGGGACGGTTCCGCTAGCACCCTCACGAAGACCGCTCACGCCCTGGCGCAGCGGGCCAGCACGCACTCCGCCGGGGCCACCCGGGTAGCAACGCACCCGGCCGCCGCCAAGCCGCCAGTGGTGCACGCTCACGCGGCGCCAAGCAAGCCGGCGCAGCCCGCTCACCCGGCCGCTCCTGCCCCGCCGCCCAAGCCATTCCTCTTCTACGACTCGGTGGACCCGGCCTCGATTCCCGCTGATCAGCAGGTCGCTACCTACGCCGACGGCGGCTACGCCGTCTCGCCGTCCGCCGTGGCGGGGCGCGGGCACGTCCTGTGGATCGACACGAACGGCAGCGACCCCTCGGCAGCAGTGCTGGACGTGGAGCCAGGCTGCGCGAACCCGTGGCAGGCCGCGCCCTGGGTGGAGGCCAAGCTGAACGCCGACCGGGACGACGTGGCCATCCTCTACACGTTCATCGACGACTGGCAGGCGGTCAGGGACAGCGTGGCGACCCTCCCGCAGTGGATGCAGTCCAGGGTCCGGTACTGGATCGCCGACCCCACCGGTGTGCCGCACGTCGTGCCCGGCGCCAACGCCACGCAGTGGTACTGGGGCAACAGCTACGACATCTCGACCGCGAACCCGGGCTTCGAGAGCTCCTAGCAGCCGGCTGTCAGTTGCCGAGCGTGCCGCGTGCCGCCGTCCTCGGGACGGCGGCACGCGGCATTTGCGCCCCGACGGCGCTTCCGTGCCGCAATCGTGTGCACGGTGCGTGCTCAAATCGTCACGGAGCCGGTCATCTCGACCCGATGGATACGGTTGCCGCCGCAGTGCCGCGCCGGGAAGTCAGCTCGGCGGCCGCACGCCGGTGAGCAACGATTGCACGACCCGAACCCGCCGGCAGCTGCTCAGCCCGCGCGGGACAGGCGGTCTTGACGAGAGCCTCAGCCTCCGCGCGTGCGGCAAAGCTCTGTCATCAGGTCACTGACGGCCAGTTGTGGAAAAGGAATGGCCTGTTCGGCAGACCGTGGCTGACATGGGGTTAGCGGACCTGAGCATGGCCAGGGGTGCCGTGAACACTATCGTCACATCCGGCGCAGTTGCGATAGACGGCATCTGGGTTTACTTCAATTGCATCAGGGATCGCACGTTCGCACATAGAGATCGTGATCCCGCAAGGCTATTTAGATAATTGTCGATACTCGCTGGGGGGTTGGATCTGGCTGAGACAGCCCGGCCACCGCGGGGATGGTTCAGGTGCTGGGACTGAATTACCAGGGTGGCCCCGCTGGTCAGGGTAGGCGATATTGACGTGCCCGGACTTGATCACGCGTTCCCTGCTCGCGGCCGCGGCTATGCTGCCGCCGCCCTGGGCGACCCCGTTGGCGTCGTGGTCGGCGATGATACCGGGTTCGGGAAAACGCCGTCCCGGACACGCTGCCGCCTTCTACCCGGTGCATCGCCCTGGCCTGGCTCGTCGCCACCCGGGTCAGCCCGCGGACGGCGGCCGCGACCTCATGACCCCGGCAGCGGAGATCCGCCGCCACTGCCACTACAAACGACAACGCCGGCAAGATCACTAAGTGCGCAAGATCACTAAGTGCGGGCGGTACTAGAAGGCGACATGTCTCAATACTTGAACGTTACCGTTACGCTCAAGAACGCCGGCCAGTCAAAGCCCCCTAAATGGGAAGATGAAAGTCATACGATTGCCGGTTAAGTATCGGACGGGCCGCGTTTTCGTCACGGGCGCCTAGCAGGCGGCAGGCCAGCCTGCCTGCGAGTTGCCGGTTGCGGTCTCCTCGCGGTGCGGGGAAAATTGCCGCTAGCACGAGCGTTCGCCGGGTAACTAGTATTCCTACCACGGGTGGGTGCTCTATACCCGCTGCAGGCTTAGTGGCCCAGAGGTCCGCGGGAGCGGGAGGCGGCGAATAGGGATGGGCTGGGTATGACCGCAACGGCAGTCGGTGAACTGCTCGCGGCGCTAGTCGTAATCATTGGACTGGCCCGGATCTTCGGCGCGCTAGCCAGGCGCGTCGGCCAGCCTGCCGTCGTGGGTGAGATCCTTGTCGGCGTCGTGCTCGGGCCAACCTTCTTCGGAGTCGGGCTGGCTAATCATCTGTTCCCCGTGACATCGGTGCGGCCCGCGCTGACTGGCATCGGCGACCTCGGCCTCGTCTTGTTCATGTTCATCGTCGGCTACGAGATCGATCGCAGGCTCGTCCTGTCCAGCGGCCGCGCCACCGTCACCGTCGCGATCGGGTCCGTCGTCGCGCCGCTCGCCCTCGGCCTGGGGCTCGGCTTCTGGCTAGCCGATCAGCAGGGTGCCGCGCACCACGTGCCCTTCGCCTTGTTCATCGGCGTCGCGACGGCCATCACCGCGTTCCCCGTGCTCGCCCGGATCCTGGCCGAGCGCGGCATGCAGCGCACGCGGATCGGCAGCCTCGCCCTAGCCGCAGCGTCCGTCAACGACGTGCTCGCCTGGATCCTGCTGGCCATCGTCGTCATCGTGGCCAAGTCCGCCTCGTCCGCCGACTGGCGGCTGTTCCTGCTGCCGGTCTACGTCGTGGTGGTAACGCTCGTGGTCCGGCCGCTCATGAGCTACCTCGCCCGGCGGCGGCAGCAGGTCGGACGGCTGACGCCCGACCTCCTCGCGGTCATCCTCGTGGTGGTGCTCGCCTCCGCCTACGCGACCGAGTGGATGGGCCTGAACTTCATCTTCGGTGCGTTCATCGTCGGCGCCATGATGCCGCGCGACGGTGCGGAGCAGCTTCAGCTGGAGATCCTGGAGCGGATGGAGCACATCGCGGTGATCGTGCTGCTGCCGGTGTACTTCGTCCTGGCCGGCGTGAGCGTGAACCTCGCAGGGTTCGACGCGCGTGACGCACTGGACCTAGTGCTGATCCTGGCGGTCGCGATGCTGGGCAAGTTCGGCGGCGCCTACCTGTCCGCGCGCAGCCAGCGCATCTCCGGCCGCCAGGCCGGCGCGCTGGCGACACTCATGAACACCCGGGGCCTCACTGAGATCGTCATCCTGACTACGGGCCTCCAGCTTGGCATCGTCAACGTCAGGCTGTACTCGCTGATGGTGGTCATGGCGCTGGTCACCACCGCGATGGCGGGACCAGTGCTGGACGCGATCTACCCCGCGAAATTCGTGCGCCGGGACATCGCAGAGGCCAACCGGGAGGCGCTCGGGGAGGCAGCCGCGTACCAGGTCCTCGTCGCCACCGGGGAGCAGGCCTCCGACCCGGCGGTGCTCGCCGTCGGCACGGCACTGGCCGCGGGGCACGAGCACGCGCAGCTGGTCATCAGCGCCCTGCTGCCCTACCGCGCGCCACGGCTGGAGGTCGGTGGCGGCCTGGCCGGGGAGCTCCTTCAGATGACCGAGGAGATGACCCATCTGGAGGAGGCCGCCCGCGAGCCCCAGGAGCGCGGCGTCGCGGTGTCGCTGCTCGCCAGGTTCTCGACTGACCCGGCAGCCGAGCTGGCCGTCATCGCCTCGTCCGCCAGCGCGCTCGTCATCTCGCCGGCGCACCCGGATTACCGGGTTCTCAGCGCCGCCGACGACATCCGCATGGTAGTGACCGTCACCTCAGTCCCGCCGTCCGGCTGGGCTGCCGTGGCCGTTCATGCCGGGACCGGCGTGGACGCCGAGGCGACGGCCGAGGTCGCCAGCCTGCTGGCTGCCGGCAGTCGGGCCGCCATCGTGGTGGATCCCGCTGGGCTTACCGGCCGCGTGCTTGAGCGCTTCACCAGCCAGCTTGCGACCTCGGGCGAGCCTGTGCAGGTCTCCGCCCGCGTGCCAGACGATGCGCTGACCGTGGCCCGGCGGGACAGCCCACAGGCGGGCGCCAACATCGTCGTCCGGGCCGGTTCTGGCTACGTCCCGGCCGAGTCGGTCCCGCTCGCGGCGGCCAGCCTAGGGCTAGAGGACAAGTGATGCCCAGGTGGCCCGAACCCTGACCGGACGGTACGAACTAGAGGTCCCGCTTGGTCGCGGCGCGTCCGGGGAAGTCTGGCGGGGCCGTGACCTGACGACGCGCCAGCCAGTCGCCGTGAAGCTCGTCGAGCTTGCGCAGACCGGTGGCTCGGCCCTGCTCGCGGAGACGATCGCCAGGTTCCGCCGGGAGGCGGCCACCCTCGCCAGGCTCCGGCACCCCAACATCGTGGCTGCCCTGGAGGCTGGCCGCATCGGCAATGAGCTGTTCCTGGTGATGGAGCTGGCCGACGGAATCTCGCTGGCCAGCATGCTGGAGCAGCGCATGGCCAACAACCTCGGGCTGCTGCCGGTCTCCAGCGTGCTTCGCATCGCCGAGCAGGCCTGTGCCGGGCTGGCGGCCGCGCATTCGGCCGGCGTCGTGCACCGTGACATCAAGCCGAGCAACCTCATGGTGGCCACCCGGCTGAGTACCAAGATCATCGACTTCGGCATCGCGCGGCTGCTGTATGACAACTCCACCCGGCTCACGCGGCCACAGCAGGCGATGGGCACGCTCGCCTACATCTCGCCGGAGCAGCTGGAGAGCATCGACGTGGACGGGCGGTCTGACCTCTACTCGCTCGGCTGCGTGCTCTACGAGCAGCTGGCCGGGCGGCCGCCGTTCGTGGCAGAGATCCCGAGCGCGCTGCTGCGGATGCACCTGATGCAGCGTGCGGTCCCGCTGGACTCCATCCGCTCAGACCTCCCCGTGGGGCTGGCCCGCCTCGTTGACCGCCTTATGGAGAAGGACCGGTCCGCGCGGCCGGCAGACGCGACACAGGTCCTCAGCTACATCGCCGCCATCAGCCCCAGGGATGACCGCAGCGGGCCTGCGATGGAGGCGGACCGGCAGACGGTCAGGAAGACCTCGCGTCTTGACGCCGGGCCGGCCGCGGACAAGGTCGTTCCTGAGCAGGGCTGCGCTCAGCCCGAAGCGGACCGGCAGACGGTGGTAGCACGTAAAACCCTGCCGCGGCCGGCCGGGGCCGCCCCCGAAGCGGACCGCTCGACCAGGCGCGCCCCCGATCAGCCGGCGCAACCGTCGTTCGTCCCGCGCGAAGCGACGGCGAAGCGTCCGGACGCCGCACGCCGGGACGACCCGCGACCGCCAGTGCAGCACCCTGCCCCCGTCCCGCCAGCGGCAGCTACCCCTCAACAGGATTCGGCGTCCCAGCTCACGGAGCCCCGGCTTCCCGCGGCCGGGGGCCCGGGCGGGTCAGCCCAGTGGCCAGGCTGGCAGACGACTGGCAGCCGCCGGCGGCGCCCTGGCTGGCGGGGCGCCGCGAGCGTGCTGCTCGCCCTTGCCATCGCGGCGGCTGGCGTGGGCGTCTACCTGTGGGAGCGGGGCCATCAGTCCCTGAACGTCAGCGAGGTCTCGGTATCCCTGGCGAATCCGCAGGTGGGCTGCAACGCCACCGTGGACGTGATCGGCACCATCGTGACCAACGGCAAGGGCGGGCCCATCACCTACCAGTGGATCCGCGACTCCTTCCATGCCAGCAGTCCCGCCACGGTCACCGATCAGGCCGGGCAGGACACCCTCCACGTGGCCATGAAGTGGTCCTTCCACGGCACGGGCACTACGCCGGCCACGGCCGAGTTGCGGGTCTTGTCGCCCAACTCGGCGGCGGGCAGCACCCAGTTCACCTATTCCTGCACCTGATGAGCGCCTGACCTACCCCCCAGTAACCTTTCCGGCGGTGAGCGATGACCGAAGAGTGGAACCGCAAGACGATAATCGGCGGCTTTGGCGCCGACCTAGCGCAGATCATCCCCGACAGGATGCCCGGCGAGGGTGCCGGCGACCTGACGCCCGAGCTGCTGCAGACGCCCGTCTGGACCGAGCCGATGCTCGCGTCGGCCGGCATCCCCATCATTGACGTGCCGTTCGTGACCGTCGGCGGCGGCATGGGGTCGTTCGTCATGGTGGACTACCTGAAGATCGCGGGCGTGCCCGCCGACCAGATCAAGGTCCTGACGAACATTAGCTTCGCCTGGCAGACGTACGAGTACCTGACCAGGGTGTCGCAGATCCCTGATAACTCGCGGATTCGCTCCGACTCGTCGTCGCGGCCGGACAACATCTGGGGATTCCCGTCCTACGCGCTGTCTGAGGCATGGCAGGACAAGTCGCTCGCGCACCTATGGCACGTGCTTATCGAGCCGATCTTCGCCGACTACTGGACCCCTCGGCGGTCGACTGTCTTCACGAGCCTGGAACGCGAGTCCAAGCGGATCGGCTATGAGAAGCTGATCGTGCGCGGCGCGGTCCGTATGGTGCGCCGCCGCTTCGGCGGGGGCTACTTCACGATCCTGACCCCGGACCAGGGGACGAGCCCGACCAAGCGGGTCGCCTACCGGTCCCGGTTCGTCCACATCGCGGTCGGTTACCCCGGCCTGCGTTACCTGCCCGACCTGCAGGAATTCCGCGAGAAGTACCAGGACTACGAGCACGTCGTGGCCGCGTACGAACCGCACGAGCACGTCTACGAGACGCTGAAGAACAGGCAGGGGACAGTCGTGATCCGGGGCGGCGGCATCGTCGCCTCCCGGGTGCTGCAGCGGCTCTTCGACGACCGGGAGAAAAACCACCTGCCGACCAACATCATCCACATCTTCCGCACCTACATCGAGGGGCCGCACGGCCCGCACCCGTGGATGCGGCGCAAGGGCGGCAACGGCTGGGCCTACCAGGGGTTCAACTACCCCAAGTCCGTCTGGGGCGGCCAGCTGAAGTCCAAGATGCGCAGGCTTGAGGGCGACGAGCGGGGTAACGAGTACAAGCTCATGGGCGGCACGAACACGCCCCGGCGGCGCGTCTGGCAGAAGCAGATGGCCGACGGCCGCGCCGGCGGCTACTACCACGACATGCAGGGTGAGGTCACGAGGGTCGAGCCGGGCGCGAACGGCGGCGTGGTCAGCTACGTCAAGAGCCGCAAGACCGGCCAGGAGCAGCGCATCGAGTCTGACTTCATCATCGACTGCACCGGCCTCGAGGCCGACATCTCCGAGCACCGCGTGCTGAACGACCTGCTGAAGTACACCGGCGCCGGGCGCAACCCACTCGGGCGCCTTGAGGTCGAGCGGCACTTCGAGATCAAGGGGACCGCGAACGGCGACGGCGCCCTCTACGCGGTCGGCGCCCCGACGCTCGGCGGCTACTTCCCCGGCGTGGACACCTTCCTCGGGCTGCAGATCGCTGCCCAGGAGGTCGCCGACGACCTGGCCCGGCGCGGCTGGTGCCGCAAGATCGGCCCGGTGCGGTCGACTGTCCAGTGGTTCAAGTGGCTCACCAACACGCCGATCTGATCGCTTAGGAGGTTCGCATGGTCCCCACACTGTCCGGTCGCATCCAGACCCGGATCTTCCTGCTAGCGACGGTCGGCGCGATCGTGACAGCGCTGCTGACGCCGGTGCTCCCGCTTCCCGCGTCGCTTTCGCTTGGCGCGTCATACAAGATCACGTACATCATCCTGGCCACCGTGATAGTGGTCGGCATCCTCTGGGAACTGCTGTACCAGCTGCTCATGCAGTGGCGCTGGGAAAAGGACTGGCCCTCCCTCTTCGGGCTGGTCACCGGGGTGCCAGAAGGCATCCTCGTCTGGATCCTCCTCGCGGCGCACGTTGTGCCGGGCATCAGCACGACCCCGCCGCTGTCGGCTTACCTCATCGATTTCATCGTTGTCTGGCTGTGCGTCTGGCTGGTGGCACAAGGCCCGATGCGCATACCGTTCATCCGCTGGCGGTTCCACGGCGGGAGGCTTGTATGACCGATATGAAGATCACGGGATGCGTGCCGCTGCCGGGCAAGGGCCTGGTGGCCCGGCACGGTGACCTCATCGCCGTGACCGAGGGCGGGGGGCCCGGCCCGGACCCGCTGCTCGGCGCGCTGGAGGAGGTAGCCGCGACGACCGGGGACGGCGGGGCGTTCGTCCTCGCCGTCGCGCGGGCGATGCTGGCCAACCCGGACCAGGTCTCGAGTGCCTGTGCGGGCATCACGGCCGGGGGCGAAGTGGCCGTCCTCGTCCATGGCAGCGCTGTAGCCGCCGTCGCGGTGGACGGCGGCCAGGAGGTCGAGTTCACGGCAACTGGCTCGATACTTCCGGTTCACCGGACGTTCAGCGGGGCTACCGTCACCATCCGGCTAGCCCTCGGGACTCCGGGCAGCCTCGATGCCAGGCTCCGGCTGGACGGCGGCGTCGTATTCGGCAGCGGCCTCGCGGTGACGGCATCCACGAACCCGGCCAGTCCAGCCATGGTGGTGCCCGGTGCCGAGCAGCCCGCGGATCAGATGACCTCCCCGCCCACGGCCAGAAAGCCTGCTCGCAGGCAGGCGAGCGCAGAGCCTTCAGGTGCGCAGCCTGCTGCCGCCAAGCCCGGCGATGCCAGGATGCCTGGCACCGCGACGGCCGGCGACGCACCCGGAGGGCAAGCCGGCGGGCAGCCCGCTCAGGACCCGATGCCGGCAATGACCATTCCGCCGCCAGCCGCGTCAGCCCCAGCGGGCGGGCTCATCGCCGAGAAGGAGACCTACCTTCCGGCCAGGAAGGGCGATGACCCCGGGCAAGCGGGCGCCGAGGTATGGTACCGGCCGCCCGAGTTCATGCCCGCGACGCCGTCCGTGAGCCAGGGCCGCGAGCCCAGCCTGCACCAGCCGGACCCGGCAGGGGACTTGGAGTGGATCTCGCTGGTACCACAGCGCGGGCCTGACGGGCACGATCACGCGCATGACCCCGCGCAGGCGGCGGAGCCTGATATTCCGCCGCTCGCGCCGGAAGGCGCCGAGGTGGCCATGGTGGAGGGCGTGCTGTGCGCACGAAACCATTTCAACGACCCGGACGTCGCGTACTGCCGGCAGTGCGGGATCAGCATGGTCCAGCAGACCAGGAGAACCCAGCTAGGCCAGCGCCCGCCGCTCGGCGTGCTGCTGCTCGATGATGGCACGGGGTTCACCCTCGACCGCGACTACGTCCTCGGCCGGGAGCCCCTGCTCGACGGCGACGTCGTGGCCGGGCGGGCAAGACCGCTGCGGATCACTGACCCTGACGGGACGGTTGGCCGTGTGCACCTGCGGGTGTCCCTCGTCGGGTGGCAGGTCGAGGTCAAGGACCTCGGCTCGGTCAACGGATCAGTCATCTACCTGTCGGCCGGGGGCAAGGGCAAGCTCAAGCCCAACGACCCCGTCGTGGTACAGCCCGGCACGCGGATCGGAATCGGTCGGCGCAGTATCCAGTACCTGTCCTACCGGGCCGGATAGCCGACCAGACAAGGAACCTCCAGTGCAGAGAATCGCGGATTACGAGCTGATCAAGTCCCTTGGCTACGGCAGCCATGGGCAGTTCTTCCTCGCGCACAAGCCGCCTCGGCTACCTGTGGACGTGGAGTTCGTCGCCGTCAAGGTGTTCGCCGGCACCTCCACGGCCGACACCTTCCGGCGGGCCACCCGGGAACTGAAGGCATTCGCCGCGGTGACCTCCCCCAACATCGTCACCTTGTACGACGCGGGACGGCATGACGGCGTTATCTATTACTCCATGGAGTACCTGTCCGGCGGCTCGCTGGCGAGCCCGGCCGCTGAGGTGCCTCTATCGGACGCGACACGGGCGGTGCGGGACGCGGCGCTCGGCGCCGCGGCCATGCACTCGGCCGGCCTGGCGCACCGGGCCATCAAGCCAGCGAACATCCTGCTCGGAGATGGGGTCGCCAAGCTATCCGACCTCGGCCTCGCGCATGTGCTGCAGCCGGGCGTGACCCTCACCGGCATTGGGCCGGTCACGTCGATCGAGTACATTGACCCGGATCTGCTGCAAGGATCTCCGGCCACTCAGGCGACCGACGTGTGGTCCCTGGGGGTCACCCTGCACCGCGTGCTGACCGGGCAGAGCATCTACGGCGCGGACCTGCCGACCGATGATGGCCTGCTGGCCTTGCGCAAGGTCCTCGTGTCCGAGCCGCG
>JASHXJ010000320.1 GCA_030043595.1 Trebonia sp. | reverse complement strand
CCGTAGAGCAGCACGACCCGGCCGAAGCGGTCCCGCTGGCGGAGCGCCTGGTAGAGCGCCGGCCGCAGCGGCGGCAGCCCGATGCCGCCCGCGACGATCACCAGGTCGCCGCCCTCGGCGGCGGCCACCGGCCACGAGGTGCCGTATGGCCCGCGGACCCCGGCCAGCTGCCCTGGCTCCAGCGCGCACAGCGCCCGCGTGACCATCCCGACGTCCCTGATCGTGTGCAGCACGTAGCCGGTGCTGGCGGGATCGCCGCTGATCGAGATCGGCACCTCGCCGATGCCCGGCAGGGACAGCATGTTGAACTGGCCGGGCAGGTATCCGAACGGCTGCGGCGGGGTGAGCCCCAGCGTGACCACGTCTGCTGTTTCGCGGCGGACGGTGGTCACGCGCCACGGTCGCGGCTCGATCCAGGAGTGCGGCTCATCGGGTGCCCGGCGAGCCGGGGCCGCCGGGTCAGCGATCATGCGCATGGCCGTACACGTCCAGCAGTTGCAGACGGGTGGCCTCCAGGAGGTTCGCCGTCAGGCCGGCGAACCGGCGCATGAGCTCGTAGCCGAGTCGCGGGTCCTCGTCGCACTTGCCGCGCAGGCACGCCCCGTCCATCCGCACGGCACGGACCCGCTCGACGGCCCGCCCGTCGAACTCCCAGCGGTGCGGCTCGATCAGCCACGAGAACCCGACGACCTCGCCTTCGCCGAGCGTCTGCACCACGAGGGCGCCGCGGCCGGGCGCGGCGACCTCCAGGGCCACCGTGCCGTCCCGGACGAGGTAGAACGTGTCGGCCGGATCGCCCTCGCGGAACAGGAAGGAATCCGCAGGGAACACCGCGTTGGCCGCGCAGCCGGCGAGCAGGGACAGGTACGCGGCGTCGAGTCCGGCGAAGAACTTGTGGGCGCGCAGCAGCGGCTCAAGAGTCTGCGGCAATCGCGGCCACCTCCTCCGTGATGTCGATTCCGGCCGGGCACCAGGTGATGCACCGGCCGCATCCCACGCAACCGGGGGTGCCGAACTGGTCCGCCCAGGTAGCGAGCTTGTGCGTCAGCCACTGCCGGTAGCGGGACCGGGTCGAGACCCGCACCGGTCCGCCGTGCAGGTAGGAGTGGTCCATCGTGAAGCAGGAGTCCCAGGAGCGGTGCCGTTCGGGGCCGTCAGGGCGTTCGGGGCCTGGGCGGCCCGCCGGGTCGCCGCCGGACAGGCTGGAGACGTCCTCGACGCTGAAGCAGAAGCACGTCGGGCAGACCATCGTGCAGTTAGCGCAGCTCAGGCAGCGTGCCGCGACGTCATCCCAGCGGGGGTGGTCGTAGTTGTCCGTCAGCAGCGTGCGCAGGTCGAGCTCGGGCATGGCACGCCCCATGGACGCGGCGGCGTGCTCAGTGACCGCCCGCGCGGCGCCGATGTCCGGGTCGCCCGCGGGCAGCACCTGCACCTCGGCCAGCACCTCGGCGCCGCGGGCGGTCCCTGCTTCGGCGAGGAAGCGGTGGTCTTTGCCGTCTTCCCCGCTCTTCGCGCGCTCTGCGCCTGCGCCCAGAAGTTCGGTGAGCGCGATGTCGTAGCCCGACGTGGCGCGGGGGCCCGCGTCCATCGAGGCGCAGAAGCAGGTTCCGCCCGCCTGGCCGCAGTTCACCGCGACGATGAACGCCCTGTCGCGGCGGGCTTCGTAGTGCGGATCCTTGTGCTGGCCGCCGAGGAAAACGCGGTCCTGGATCGCGATCGCGTTCAGCTCGCAGGCGCGGACGCCGATGAACGCGAACGGCTCGGCTGGCGGCTGCTCCAGCGGCAGCAGCCTGGCGTGCGGCGGGAACAGGTACTTCTTCCACGAGTGCGGCCCAACGTTGTAGCCGAACAGCGCGCCGTCGTCCCGCTGCCGCAGCCGGTAGGTGCCGGCGTCCTGCTCGTCGGTCCACCCGGCGGGCAGGTCGGCCGCCGAGGTGATGTCGTCGTAGCAGATCGCGCCGTCCTTGATGACCGGGCCGACCAGCCGGAACCCGCGCCGCCGGATCGCGCCGAGCAACTGGTCGAGGGCCCCGGCACGGAACACGACCGCGCCGGGGAGGTCCTCGGCGGACGGGGTTCGCTGCGGCTTCACGAGTTCAGTCAACGCCCGTGCCCCGGCCAGCCGGTACGGGCGAACCGCCCGCGAAAGTCGGGGCCATGGTCCCTTGCCGTTCGGTGCGCCAGTTCGTAAGTTCGTGAGCTCGCCCGGAGGGCGGCGGGCCGTGCTCGCCGCGCTGTGCGCCAGGCCCAGTTGCAGCACCATCTGCGGGCTGCCCGGCAGCGCGAGCTGGTCCCGGATCAGGGCGCGGGTGACCGCGTTCTCCAGCGGCTGGGTGTGCAGGCTCGCGAACACCCACTTGGTGGCGGCGTGCAGCAGCACCCGCTGCAGGGCCTGCCCGGCGCGCAGCCAGTCGGCCCGGCGGTCACCGGATGTCAGCAGCACCGCGGTCGCGACCGGGGGCGCCCCGCCGCCGGGCAGCCGGGCGATGCTCCGGCCCAGGTCGAAGTCGCGCTGCGGCAGCCGTCCGCGATTCGCCTGCGCGGGCACGCGCGCGGTGAGCGCCACAGCGGGAACGCCGTCTCTCGCCGTGCTCGCAGCGGTCCTGGTCCATCGCCGTATCTCGGCTCGTGCGCGCGGGTCAAGGTCACCACGACGGGCCGCGGCCGCGGCGATCTGGGCCAGCCGCGCGTAGCTGAGGGCGTCCTCCACGAACACAAGCGTGGCCCCCTCGGCCAGCGCGTCGTTCTGCAGGCCCGCCAGCAGCCCGGCGGGCAGCGGGCCCGGCGTGAACGGGCCGCGGTGCGTGTGCCGGTGCGGCACCGCCGCGAGCATCTCGCGCTCCAGCCCGTTGATCGGCGCGGCCGCGCCGGCGCTCACCCGGGCCATGAGCCGCAGCTGCGACCTGTCGGGCAGCAGGTCAACGACGGGCTGGCAGCCGAGCGACCGTACCGCCAGCCGAAGCCCGTACAGCGCCGCGCCGCAGCTGACCAGCATCTCCCGGCCGATCGGGTCACCCTGCACCTTGCGCCGGGGATCGCACCACAGCTCGATCGCCTGCGGGCCGACCCTGAACCGCCACGGCTGGCTGTTGTGCACCGACGGAGCGCGCGCCGCCGTTTCGATCAGGTACTGGGCATGCCTGTCGATGATGTGCGCCTGCTCGGCTGCGGTGCTGGTCGCGGTGCCGGTCACGGCGTCACGGGGCTGGCTCATTCCGTGATGGTGCCCCGGCCCCAGGCCGGCGCCTCAGGGGCTTTGGCCGGCTGGCCGGGTGGCCAAGGTCCCGCTGCCAGCCAGCCTCGGTCATGGGGTAAGTCCCGGGTGGCCGGGTCAGTCCCTGGTCAGCATGGCCTGAGTCCGCGCGGTGTCCTCGGTACCGCGGTACAGGCAGATCTTGTCGCCGCGTGCCCTATCCGCTCGAAGAGGCGGAACCGGGCAGCGGAGCCCTCTGCCGCGTCAGCGGTGACCGTCTGTCCGCCGAGGCCGAGTACCTGCGTCCACGGCCACAGCGGCGGCGCGCCTTCACTTTCACGGCAGGCACCCCACGACACCCGCGCACCGTCGGCACGCGCGCTGCCTTCCCGTGCCAGCCGGGTCTTGCCGATGCCGGGATCCCCGGCCAGCAGCACGATACCGCCGGTCCCGGCCGAAGACCGGGCGAGCAGCCCGTCGAGCACGGCAAGCTCCGCGTGCCTGCCAAAGAGCACGCCCGCCGCAGCCGCGCCCCCCACAGCGACACTGTAGTACCGGCCCCGCACTCCGGGCGATGTCTGTGGTGATTACGGGCAGTCTGCGGCGGGAAGGACGGGCTTCAGGTACGGAGGGGGTTGCCATGACGCTGCCGGCTAGCACCCGTGGCCAGTCGAAGGGCCTGGTCCTGACGGCGATGATCTTCGCGGTGGCGATGACATTCATCGACCAGACCATCGTCTCGATCGCGGCGCCGACGGTGCAGCACGACCTGGGGCTGTCGAGCAGCGGCATACAGTGGGCGATCAACGCCTACCTGCTCGCGCTGGCGGCCCTGTTCGCATTCGGCGGCCGCCTGGCGGACACGGTCGGGCACCGCACGATGGTAGTGATCGGGGTGATCATCTTCGCCGGAGCGTCGGCGCTGTGCGGGGCCACGCCCAGCGGCGGCGCCGCCGAAGCGTGGCTGGTGGCGTTCCGCGCCGTGCAGGGCCTGGGCGGCGCGATCATGTTCCCGGCCGCGATCGCCATCGTCGTGGCAACGTTCGACCTGCGATCGCGCGGCCGGGCGCTGGCCCTGTTCTTCGGCATCGCCGGGGGCCTGACCGCGATCGGCCCGATCGCGGGCGGCTACCTGATCCAGTGGACCTGGCGCGCGATCTTCTGGATCAACATCCCCGTCGCCCTGATCGCCCTGGCGCTGATCGCCATCTCCAAGCCGGTCACCGATCATCGTCCCGCGCCGGTGGATTACCGCGGTCTGGCGCTGATCATCGGCGGGGTGGGGCTGAGCGTCTTCGGGTTCCAGCAGTCGGCCCTGTGGGGCTGGGGCAACCCGGCCATCGAGATATGCATCGTCATCGGCGTGCTGCTGCTGGCCGTGTTCTACGCCGTCGAACGGCGGACACAATCGCCGCTGATGAACGTCCATATCTTCGGCAACCAGGCGTTCTTCGTGGAGAACGTCATCTTGCTGATCGCCATGATGGCGTTCATCCCCGTGTTCTTCTTCGCCAGCATCTACGGGCAGATCGCGCTGGCGGAGAAGGCCACGACGGCCAGCCTGCTCATCTTGTACTTCTTCCTCGGCTTCGTCGTGTGCGCGCAGATCGGCGGCCGGATGCTGGACCGGATCGGGGCCAAGCGTCCGGTGGTGCTCGGCAGCGGGCTGGCGGCGGCCGGTTTCTTCCTGTGGGCTGGGCACGCGACCGACTTGCGGGCCGGCGCCCAGGTGATCTGGATCATCATGGCCGGCGCCGGCATGGGGCTCATGCTCGGCCAGGCCAACACCGACGCGATCAACCGGGCCTCGCGGTACTCCTACGGGGAGGCCACGGGCATCACCCAGACCGTTCGCAACTACGGCGCCAGCCTCGGCTTCGCGATCCTGGGCACGATCTTGATCTCGGACTTCCGGTCCAACATCACCGGCTCGCTCGTGACCCAGGGCGTGCCCGCCCCGGCGGCGGCGGCGCAGGCAGCCAAGATCGCCCAGCTGCAGGGCGGCAGCGGCAACGTCTCCGCGATCCCGTCGTTCATCCGCGCCGACTTCGCCGCCGCGACCCGCGACGTGCTCATCGGAATGGGGATTGTCATGGCGGCGGCCGCGGTCGTGGCCCTGTTCGGCCTCAAGCGCGGCGTCCAGGAAGACCTCGCGCCGGCTACCGCCGACCGTGCCAGCCAGGTGCCGGGTCAGGAGAGCGGCGTCCGGATGGGTGACCTGTAGCGGGGTAAGGCACCCTGGCGCCGGCTCGCCGACGGCGGAAGCGGTCCATCTCACCCCATCTCACCTGGCGGGACGGCGCTGCGCACATAGGACCCGAAACGCCTGTTTTTCCGGTCGTTTTGTCCCTGTTTGTCCGGCCGCTCGGGTCCTATGAGCTTGCCAGCCTCCTATGTGGTTATACTAACATCATAGAATAATGTGATGATGGAAGAAGGGTCATGTTCCGGTTCCGGCTCGACGGGTCGTCGGGGGTGCCGCCCTACCTGCAGCTGGTCCACCAGGTGCGGCAGTCGCTGCTGCTTGGCTACCTGCGGCCCGGTGACCGGCTGCCGACCGTCAAGGAGGTCGCGGTGGATCTCGCGATCAACCCGAACACGGTCGTCAAGGCCTACCGG
>JASHXJ010000319.1 GCA_030043595.1 Trebonia sp. | reverse complement strand
TTCGTACGGCTCTGCCTTGCCGAAACCCAGCGCACCGCGGTGCGGTACGAGGAGCTGTGGCGGCGGCTCGGCCTGTCGGTCGACTGGTCGCTGCGGTATTCGACCATCGACGAGCGCTGCCAGCGGACCGCGCAGACGAGCTTCATCAGGCTGTTCGAGGCCGGGTACCTGCGGCGGGCCAGCGACCCGATCCTGTGGTGCCCGGAGGACAGGACCGCGCTGGCCCAGGCGGACGTGGAGGATCTGGAGCGGACCGGCAAACTGCACCAGATCGCGTTCGGCAGTGCGCTGCCTGGCGGTCAGCCGCTGGTCATCGCCACGACCCGGCCGGAACTGCTGCCTGCCTGCGTGGCGCTGTACTGCCACCCCGCCGACCCGCGCTACGCGTCGGTCGCCGGCACGCAGGCGACGGTGCCGCTGTTCGGGTATCAGGTGCCCGTGCTGACGGATGAGACGGTGGACCGGGAGTTCGGCACCGGGCTGATGATGGTGTGCACGTTCGGGGACAGCGAGGACGTGCTCAGGTGGCGGCGGGACGGGCTGCCGCTGCGGCTGGCGGTGACGGCGGACGGGCGGCTCGGTGCGCTGGCCGGCCCGTTTGAAGGACTGCAGCTCACGCAGGCGCGGGCGGCGATCGTGTCGGCTCTCGACGCCGCGGGGCTGCTGCTCGGGAGCGATCCTGTCCGGCAGGTGGTCGGAGTGCACGAGCGGTGCCAGACGCCAGTGGAGTTCCAGATCCGGCCGCAGTGGTTCATCGCCGTGCGGGCGCACGCTGACCGCTTCCGCGCCCGGGCGGCGGAGATCGAGTGGATTCCGGCGTACATGCGGCGGCGCCTTGAGGACTGGATCGACGGGCTGAAATGGGACTGGAACATCACGAGGCAGCGGCATTACGGCGTGCCGTTCCCGGTGTGGTTCTGCGGCTCGTGCCAGACGCCGGTGCTCGCCCGGCTCGCCGATCTGCCGGTGGACCCGCTGGCGGACGGCCCGCCAGCGGACGCGTGCCCGTCCTGCGGCTCCGCTGTATTCAGCGGCGACCCGGACGTGATGGATACCTGGATGACGTCGTCGCTGACGCCGCAGATCAACGACGGGTGGGCCGTGTCCGTGGCCGGCTCGGATCCGGCGCTCGCGCCGATGTCGATGCGGGTGCAGGCGTTCGAGATCATCAGGACGTGGCTGTTCTATTCGGTGGTGCAGTCCGAGCTGCATTTCGGCCGGCTGCCGTGGCGCACGGCGCTGATCTCCGGGTGGGGGCTCAACGAGCAGGGCCGCAAGATATCCAAGCGCGACCTGGAGCGGCACACCGGCGCGGACGGCTTCAACCGGTACGTGCCCGACGACGTGCTCGCGAGGTACGGCGCGGACGCGCTGCGGCTGTGGGCGACCAAGGGCCGGATCGGGTCGGACCTGCGGTACAACGAGAAGGACGTGCGGGCCGGGCGGAAGCTCGCCGTCAAGCTGTGGAACGTCGGGCGGTTCCTGTCGCTGAACACTGACGCGTCCTGGCCGCTCGCTGATGCCTACGTGGCTGTGGCCGACCGGGACGTCGTGGACCGCTGGGTGCTGTCACACCTCGCGGAGACGATCGATTTGTCGACAGCGGCGTTCGAAGCGCACGACTACATGCAGGCACACCAGGCGGCGTCGCGGATGTTCTGGACGGTGTACTGCGACCGGTACCTGGAGATGATCAAGGACCGGCTGGCCGGCGCCGACGTGAGTGCCCGGTGGACCCTGTGGGAGTCCTTCCGGGTCCTGCTCGGGCTGTTCGCGCCGTTCGCGCCGTTCGTCACCGAGCATCTCTACCAGCGGTTCTACGCCGCCCGCGAGGGGGCCGTCTCGCTGCACCTGACCCGGTGGCCGGCCGCCGACCAGGCGTGGCGGTCGGACCGGCAGGTCGTGGACCAGCTGGCCGTGGTCCTCGACGCCACCCGGGCGCTGCGCGCCGAGCTGCGGCTCGGCAACTCGGCGCGGCTGCGGTCGGTGACCCTGCAGGCGCACACTCCGCGGGCCAGCGCGCTGCTCGACGTGATCGCCGAACCGCTGCGGCTGGCCGCCCGGGCGGACGCCGTCGTGCGGGGGCAGGCCGGGCACCCAAGCGGGGTGGAGGACGTGACACTCGCCATCCACCCCGGGCGGCCTTCCCGGTTAGCCCGGCTAGCCCGGCTAGTCCGCGTACCGCCGGCGCGGGGCCAGCAGCGCCCAGACGATGAACACGTCGAGGGCGATGATGATGACCGACCAGACGGGCGAGTAGGGAATGTACAGGAAGTTGATCACGCCGCTGATGCAGGCGAGGACCACGCCCACGATCCTGGCCCAGAGCTTGTCCATGAACAGGAACGCGCCAGCCACGAACACGACGGCCCCGACGATCAGGTGAATCCATCCCCAGCTGGTGGCGGAGAGGCTGTAGACGTAGTTCGGCGTGACGACGAAGAACTGGCCCTTGATGATGCCGGCGAGTCCTTCGAGGAAGTTCCACAGACCGGACACCATCATCAGCACCGATGCCGTGATGGTGAAGCCGAGGACCGCACCCGTCGGGCGTTCTTTGACGTAGCCTGCGTCATCGAAGCTCTCCGTGGGGCGGGGCACGTACTGGCGGGCGGCAACGTCCTGCTGGGTGCCAGTGGCCGGGGTGCCGGTGACCTGAGTGCCGGTGACCGGGGTCCCGGTCGCCGGGGTGCCGGTGGCCTGGGCGCTAGCGGCTGGGCGGACGGCGTCGCCCTCGCGGGCGGCGGCGGACTGTGTCTCGGCGGCGGAGCCTGCGTCGCGAGCCGACTGGTCTTGTCCGTGGCTCATCGAACTGCCTCCCTTCGAAGGCGGCGTCAAAACGGAAAAATGACGCCACGATTGCGAAGCTAGCGATGCCTCGTCACGAGGGTCATCACCCCACCAGGGTGATTTACCGGGCAGGACGCGTTTGCTACGGTAAATTAAGATAGTCGAAAACAATTACCACGATATTCGCGGCCGGGAACGAGAGATGAACGGACAGAAACGCCGATACCCGATCGCTGGATTACCCCTAACGAGGTGGGGGTAGGTTCTTGCGACGGGGGAGATTTAAGTGACGCAACTTTCGCAAGTCGCTCCAATCTCCGGTGAGGCGAAGCATGGTCATGGTCATGAATCATGCCTTCTCGACGACAAGCTGCGGGTGCCCCGGCTGGGTGCTGACATAGTCCCTCGCAGTCGCCTGACCGGATTGATCGAGCGGGCAGCCACGCATCCAGTGACCGCGATCACTGCCCCGGCCGGCGCCGGGAAAACGGTCGCCTGCGCCACCTGGGCGGCCGCCGTATCGCGGTCCCGGCGAGTCGCATGGCTGAACCTGGACGAGGGTGACAGGGAACCGGGAAGGTTCTGGGCCTACATGAGCGCCGCGCTCGCGATCGGCGGCTCCGAGCTCACGCCGGCGCTGGTTCCGCGCAGCCGCAGCGCCGCGGATGATCTCCCGATCACCCTGATGGACACGATGCGCGGGCTGGTTGCCCCGGTCGCGCTCATCCTGGACGACGTGCACGTCCTAGCGGACAGCTGCGTGCTCGCGGGGCTCGGCTTCCTCATCCATCACGCCCCGCCGACCATGCGCATCATCCTGTGCGGCCGTCGTGTCCCTGGGCTGCATCTCGCGCGGATGCGGGTGGCCGGTGACCTGGCCGAGGTCGGCGCCGCGGACCTGGCCTGCACGCCGGATGAGGCGGACGCGTACTTCGCCAAGCTCGGCCTCACCGCCGAAACCGCCGACCGCGACGATCTGCTCAGGAAGACCGAAGGCTGGATGGCCGGACTGCGGCTGGCGGCGCTGCGCGCCAGCCGTGACGGAACCGTGAACGTCAGCGGCATCAGCGGGGATGCGCTGCTCGAGGATTACATGCGGGATGAGGTCCTGGACAGGCAGCCCGCACAGGTCCAGCTGTTCCTGCGGCGCACCAGCGTCGCGGAGCGCCTCACCGGTGAGTACGCCGACTGGCTGACCCAGCAGTCCGGCGGTGCACGGATACTCGACCAGCTCGACCGGGAGAACAGCTTCGTCGCGCGCGATGAGCATGGGCAGTACAGGTATCACCCGTGCCTGCGCGAGGTCCTGCTGGCCGAGCTGCGCCGGGTTCCCGAGGAGGTGCCGGTGCTGTTCGGCCGCGCCGCCCGCTGGCACGCGTCCCGCGGCGACGTCGTCGAGGCCATGCGGTGCGCCGCCGAGGCGGCCGACTGGGAGCAGGCTTCGCAGACGCTGGCCGAGGCGGGGATCGTCGGGATAGTGCCGGACCGCATGGCGGACCTCGAGGAGGCGCTGCGGCTGTTTCCTGCGGACCGCCGCTGCGGCGACCCGGTGGTGGCGGCGGCCCTGGCCGCCGCGCGGCTGTGCCGCCGGGATCCGGAGTCAGCCGCAGCGTACTGGACCTACGCTCAGCAAGGGCTTGCCCGCAGTGCGGAGTCGACCCAGCCGCTGGTGGAACTGTGGCTAGCCGCGCTGCGGGTGATGCAGGCCGCCAGCGGGGGCGCGAACGCGAGCGCGACCCCTCGGGACGGGGGCGCGCTGGCCGATGGCTGGGCGCTGGCCGAGAAGGCACAGGCCCGGGTCGGCACACTGTCCGCGCACCGCGCGCTTGGCATGCTGTGGCTCGCGCTCGGCACCGCGATGCTGTGCCGCTGGCGGATCGCGGACGCACGCCGTGCGCTAGGGCACGCCGCCCACCAGCTGGCGGCCGCGGGGCTCGCCGGGCCGCTGGACCGCGCCCGCGGCTGGCAGGCGCTCGCCGAGTCGCTGTATGGCGACCTCGGAGCCGCGGACGAGATCGTCACCATGCTCCGCGTCAGCGACATGCCCGATCCGGCGGGCCAGTACCTGGCGACGCTGACCGCCGCGCAGCTGGCCGTCGAGCGCGACGAGCTGCGCTCGGCGGGCGAGCTGCTGGATTCACTCGACACCGCTGCCTTCGACTTGCTGCCGGGTGAGCCGGACATGGATGTGCTGCGGATGCTGGTCAGGGCGCGTGTCACGCTCGCCGGCGGGGACATCGCCGGCGCCCGCAGCATCGTGATGCTGCTGCACGACAGGTGCGGTCCGCACCTGCCGCCGCTCGACCTCTTCGGCGCCGACATCGCGCTGCAGGCCGGCGACATCCCGGTCGCCGCCGCTGCGCTGGACGTGGCGGACGGGCAGCCGCAGGGAGCGCAGTTTGTGGTATCCGCGCGGCTGCTGCTCGCGCAGGGCGACCCCGCGGCCGCGCTGGACGTCGCGAACCGGTGCCTGGATGGCTCGGCCGTACCGGACACCACCTTGCGGAACCGGATTACCGCGCTGCTCACCGCCACCGTCGCGAACCGGCGGCTCAGCTCGCAAGCCGATGCCGCCGCGCTGCTCGAGCAGGCGCTGATGATCGCCGAGCCGCACGACGCCTACCGGCCGTTCCTCGACTTCGGCGGGGCCATCCACTCGGCGATCGCGATCATGGTGCCGCCCGCCAGCCCGGCGGCCGCGTTCGCCGCCAGAGTGCAGGAGCGCTTCGTGTGCCAGCTGCCGCCGAAGGCCGCGGGCAACGGGTCGGCGAACGACACGGCACCGCCGCTGACCGCCAGCGAGATGGCGGTGCTGCGGCTGCTGCACTCGCACCTGACCAACCAGGAGATCGCGGACGCGCTGTTCCTGTCGGTCAACACGATCAAGACCCACCTGCGGTCCACGTACCACAAGCTCGGAGTGACATCCAGGCGGGACGCCGTGGCCCGCGGCCGCCGGCTGCAGCTGCTGTGAACCGCCGCCGGGTAATGCCAGCAGCCTGGCCTTCGCGGCGGTGAACTCCTGGTCGGTGAGCGCTCCGCGCTCGTGCATCGCGGAAAGCTCGCTCAGCTGACCGGTCAGGCCAGGCGTGGCTTGCCCCTGCTGCGCCTGCTGTGCCTGCTCCACGTCGCTGATACGGGCATCCTGCGTGGCCTCCTGGCCGGCCCGCTCCGCCGAGTAGCGGGCCGCCGCTCGTCCCGCCATGAGGGCGCCGCCGCCGACGACTGCGGCACGAAGCAGCGGCCTGCGCCGTACTACAGCGGCGCGGCGCATGGGAAACATCGGTGTTCCTCCCCTACAGGTCCTGCCGAGTGGTTCATGATCTGCCTGCCACGCAAGCGCACGGCTAAGCCACCCGCACCGGGTGACTGCCGGCCGTCAGCCGGCACCGGGTGACGGTGTTCACCTCTGACGGGTGATAAGACCCGCCCCGAAGCAGGGCAACATGGTCCACCGATGGAAGTGACTCGGTGACGGCGGCAGGAGCGAGCGTTGTCCGAGGACAGCGACGGACCCGGCGCGGCAGCCGGCTCCGAGAGGAAGGGCGCCGAAGCGCGCAAACCCGCGGGCGCGGCGGGCTCCCCAGGCGCGCCCGCGACTGACGAGACCGAAGAAATGGCGGGCCCGCAGCCGGTTCCGCAGCCGAGAACAGGACGGGGGCCCGCGGAAAGCGGCGAGCCCGCGGCAGGCGGCGCGGACGAGCATGCCGAGATCGAGCGGCTGCGTGCCGAAATCCGCGACCTGAAAAAGCAGAGCGCCGGGCGGAGCGGCGGTCCGCCGCGGAAGGGCCGCTGGCGTGCACCCGTGTCGGCGGTGCTCATCGTCTTGGGCTGCGTGCTGGCCCCCGTCTCGGTCCTGGGCGTCTGGGCGGCCAACCAGGTGTCCAACACAGACCGGTACGTGGCCAACATGGCGCCGCTGATCTCGGAGCCGCCGATCCAGCAGGCGCTCAGCGCCAAGATCACGCACCAGATCACCAGCCAGCTGGACGTGCAGGGGCTCACGGCTCAGGCCGCCGATCAGGCCCAGGCTAACCACCTGACCCGGCTCGCGAGCCTGCTGAAGAGCTTCGCCGGGCCGATCTCAAGCGGAGTGGACGGGGCGATCGCCAGCGCCGTCTCCCGGATTGTCGCCAGCCCCGCGGTGGCAGCGGTGTGGACGCAGGCCAACCGGGTCGCGCACGCCGGGGTGGTGCGGGTCCTGTCGGGCCAGGGCGGCGGGGCGGTGAGCGTCGTGAACAACGAGGTCGTCCTCAACATTGGCCCGCTCATCACGCAGGTGAAACAGCAGCTCGTCGCGCAAGGGCTGACGATCGTGGAGAAGCTGCCGACGGTCAACGCCACGTTCCCGCTGTTCGAGGCGCCTAACCTGGCCAAGGCCCAGCAGGGCTACCGGCTGATCGTCACGCTGCGCTGGGTGCTGCCCCTGCTGGCGCTCGTGCTGCTCGCCGTGGGGATCTACATAGCCCGCCGCCACCGGCGCGCGCTGATCGGCGCGGCGCTCGGCCTGGCCGCGTCGATGCTCGTACTCGGCATCGCGCTGACGATCGCCCGCACCATCTACCTGAACAGCGTCCCGTCGTCGGTGCTCCCGTCCGACGCGGCGGCGGCCGCCTACGACACCCTGATCCGGTTCGTCAGGCAAGGGCTGCGGGTGATTCTCGTGGTCGCCCTGATCATCGCGGCCGGCGCGTTCCTGAGCGGCCCATCGGTCACCGCCGTCCGCAGCAGGCGGGCGGTGCAGTCCGGCATCGGCTGGGTGCGCACCCGCGGTGAGCAGGCGGGGGTGCGGACCGGGCCGGTCGGCGAGTGGACCGGCGCGCACAAGACCCTGCTCCGCGCGGCAGCGGTCGCGGTGGCCGCACTGGTCTTCGTCTTCTGGGGTCATCCGACCGTGCCTGTCGTCATCTGGATCCTGGTGGTGCTGCTCGTGGTGCTCGGCCTGATCGAGCTGATCGGCGGGCGATCCGGGGCGACCCCAGCCGGCCCGCAACCGGCGCCACCGCGATGAGCGACGTGCCGGCGGGATGAGGGCATGATCGCCCAGGCGGTGGGTTTCGCCCTGCTCGCGGCCGTCTCGCCGACAGCGCTCATCATCATGGCCGTGTTCCTCGCCTCGGCCAACCCCCGGCTGACCGCGGTGGCGTACGTGATCGGCGCCTTCACCATGACCGTGGTCATGGCGGTCGTGGTGCTCTACGTGCTGCGCGTCACCGGCCTGAACCTGCCGCGCGGACACGACCCGCGGTACGGCCTGCGCCTGGGCCTTGGCGTCCTCGCGCTGGGCACCGCTGCGTTCCTCGCCAGGCGCAAGAAGCCCGCTCCCGATCCGGCACAGCCGAAGCAGGGGCTCATATCGCGGCTCATCTCCCGCCCGTCAGCGCGGACGGCCTTCGCCGTCGGCGTGCTCGTGTTCGCACCGTCGGCGACGTTCATCGCAGCCGTCCAGGTGCCCGCCACGGCGCGGGCGGGTGTCGCGATCACGGCACTGGCCCTGGTGCTCATCATCTTGATCACGTGCCTGGCGGTCTGGCTGCCGCTGCTGGGCTTCCTGGCCGCCCCGCAGGGCACGACGCGGGTCCTCAAGGCGATCAGCGACTGGCTGCACGCGCACGGCAAGACGGTCGCGATCTACGCGATCGCGCTGTGCGGCGCAGTGCTTGTCGTCAATGGCGCCCTGGGCGTGGCGGGGGTGCTGTAACGCCCGGTTGATTCGCCCGCCCAGGGTGAGGCCGAGGGGGCCGCCGGGGGAGTGAAGTAGTCACAAGGCATCATAGGAAGGGAGGTCGGCGACCGTGGGTGTTGGCATCAGTGCCTTCCTTCTCATCCTCGGCGCGATCCTGCGTTTCGCCGTCAGCTGGTCGGGCAATTACGTCGACCTGCAGGTCGTGGGCGTGATCTTCATGATCGGCGGGGGCATCGGGCTCATCGCGAGCGTCGCGGTCGCCGTCATCCGGCGCCGCAACCAGCGGGCTACCCAGGTCTACGAGGAGCGCCGCTACATCGAGCCGCCGGGCTCGATCTGACGGATGACGCAACGGAACCCCAGGTGCGCGGTCGAGGTGTCGACCGCCTCGCCCTGGCGGGCGGCCGGCCGGTACCGGAGGCAGTAGTTCGGCGCGCACAGGTGCGAACCGCCCTTGATCACGCGGCGCGGGATGTGCGCTCCCGGTTCCGGGACGCAGCACGCTGTCGGCGCGGGCTGGACGGCGTAGTGGTCGCTGGTCCACTCCCATACGTTTCCGGCCATGTCGTAGAGCCCGAAGCCGTTGGGCGGGAAGGTCCCGGCCGGCGATGTCCCGCGCTTGCGCGGCGGCTTTAGGTTCAGCCAGGGGAACTCACCCTGCCACGTGTTGGCCATCACCCTGCCCCGCGGCGCGGGATCGTCCCCCCAGGTGAAGACGGCGCCCTCAAGGCCGCCGCGCGCGGCGAACTCCCATTCGGCTTCTGTCGGCAGTTCCCTGCCCGCCCAGGCCGCGTAGGCGTCAGCGTCTTCCGCCGCCACGTGGGTGACCGGGTGCTGGTCCAGGCCGTGCAGCGTGCTGCCAGGGCCGCGCGGGTGGCGCCAGGAAGCGCCGGGCGTGTACCGCCACCACTGCGACACGTCGCGCAGGTCCACCGGCTCGCTGGCGGGGAAGAAGACCAGCGAGCCGGGAACCAGCAGGGCCGGGTCGGCGGACGGGTACTGGGCGGGGTCGAGCGGCCGCTCGGCGACCGTCACGTAGCCGGTCGCCCGCACGAAGCGCCGGAACTCCGCGACCGTGACCGGGCGGGAGTCCATCCAGAAGCCGTCGACTGCGACGCGGCGGACCGGGCGCTCTTCCGGGTAGAAGTCCGCCGACCCCATGAGGAAGCTCCCGCCGGGCACCCAGACCATGTTCTTCGGCGGGCTCTGCGCGGGGCGGCCCGCGGCCGCTGCCGCCGCCACCGTGATTACTCCCTGGCGAGCATGGCGACGGCCTCACGCTCGAGGTCGACGTACGGCCTGCCGCTCACGTTCACGACCAGGCGCCGGATCGTGCCGTCAGCGAACCGCCACGGCCTGCTGCCGGGGTAATCGTCGGTGACCGCCTCACCCATGTCCCGCCCGACGCACAGCCCCTCGCCGGCGATGGCGAACTTCCCTGGCTGCGTCCTGATCCGGCCCTCGCCGACCTTCCTGTCGCCGTAGTACAGCGACAGCAGCCCGGTCGCCACGCCCGGCGGGTCCTCGCCGTCCTTGGCGAACGACGCGGAGAAGATGAGGTTCTCCCCGGTGGGGATCTCCTCGGTGGCGACGATCCGCTGCTCCTCGATCCCGACGAAGTTGTAGACGTAGTGCAGCCTGTTGTCCCTGATGTAGAGCGCGTGACCGCCGAATCGCGAGCCGTGCGCGAAAATGACGCCCCAGGCACCCCCCGGGTTGTCGATGAGCGCCCCGACCGAGTACGAGCGATTGCGGACGTTGACCGCCTGCGCCTCGGGAACCTCGGCCGTGCCGGGGTAGTAGACGTAGCTGTCCCGGGGCGCGGTCAGCACGGGACGCGGCGTGGTGAGGATCTCCACAGGGCCGCGGTCGTCGAGCGGGAACGCCCCGTTCGAGCCGGCCTCCGCGTACCACAAGTTGATCATGTCCCGCAGTCGCTCGGGCTGCTGGCCGGCCAGGTCGTGGCATTCTGACCGGTCGGCGTCGGTGTGGTACAGCTCCCAGGTGTCGCCGCCGAAGTCGCTCCACCCAGCGCACACGATGTGGGTCGTGACGGCTTTCCAGCCGTCGTGCCAGATGCCGCGCGAGCCCAGCATGGAGTAGAACTGGGTCCGCCTCGCGGACCTGGCGGCCGCGTCGTCGAAGCTGTAGCGCATGCTGACGCCGTCGAAGGGCGTCTGGGTGTAGCCCTTGATGGCGTCCGGAGCCTGGATGTCGAGCACGTCGAGGATCGTCGGCGCGATGTCGATGGCGTGGTGGTACTGGTGCCGGATCTGCCCGCGGGCCTTCGTGCCCCTCGGCCAGGAGATGATGCACGGGTCGGCGGTGCCGCCGTTGAACTCATACCGCTTCCACATCTTGAACGGCGTGTTGAACGCCATCGCCCAGCCGGTCGGGTAGTGGTTGTACGTCTTCGGGCCGCCCAGGTCGTCGACCATCGCGAGGTTCGCGGCCATGTCATCCGGGATGCCGTTGACGACCTTGTTCTCGTTCACCGACCCGTTCGGCCCGCCCTCGCCCGACGCGCCATTGTCGGAAACCAGGATGACCAGCGTGTTGTCGCGCTGGCCGGTTTCCTCCAGGTAGTCAAGGAGGCGGCCGATGTGGTGGTCGGCGTGGGCGAGGAACCCCGCGTACACCTCGGCCATCCGGCAGAACAGCCGCCTCTCGTCGGCGGACAGGGAGTCCCAGGGCCTGGTGTTGTCCACCTCGGGCATCGGCTTGGCGGGGTCCGTGTGCGTCTGCGACGTCCCCAGCGGGTTAACAGGCGGAAGCGAGGTGTCGTGCGGGACGATGCCCGTCTCCTTCTGCCTGGCCAGGGTCTGCTCGCGCATCGCCTCGTATCCCATGTCGAACCGGCCGCGGAACTTGTCGATCCACTCCTTCGGCGCGTGATGCGGCGCGTGGCACGCGCCCGGCGCGAAGTACAGGAAGAACGGCTTGTCGGGCGCGATCACCTTGGCGTCCTTGATGAACTCAAGCGCCTTGTCGGTGATGTCCTCGGTCAGGTGATAGCCCTCTTCCGGCGCCCGCGGCTGGTCCACGGGATGGTTGTCGTAGACCAGGTCCGGATACCACTGGTTGGTCTCCGCGCCGAGGAACCCGTAGAACCGCTCGAACCCCCGCCCGGTCGGCCAGTTCCGCCGCGGCGATGCGACGTTCTCCTCCGCCTCCGGGCACAGGTGCCACTTGCCGACCATGTAGGTGTTCCAGCCCCGCTCGCCGATGATCTCGGAGAGCATCCCGTTCTCCGGCGGGATGGTCCCGCTGGCGTTCGGGAATCCGATCGCCGCCTCGGTGATGCAGGCCATGCTGTTACGGGTGTGGTTACGGCCAGTCAGCAGGCAGGACCGAGTGGGGGAGCACAGCGCAGTGGTATGCCACTGGGTGTACCGGACCCCCTGCGCGGCTATCCGGTCGATGTTCGGCGTCTCGATCGGCCCGCCGTAGCAGCTCATCGCCGAGAAACCGACATCGTCCAGGACGATGCAGAGCACGTTGGGCGCGCCGTAGGGCGCGACCGGCGGCTCGAACGGCGTCCAGTCCGGCTCGGAGTCACGGATGTCGACGTTGATTGTTCCCCTGAATGGCTTGGCCACCGTGGCTCCCCGGTTCTCGCTGGCAGACGGCTCGCAGGGGGATCGTTTCAGCGGCACGCGCGTCTTAGCGCCACCCGCGATGGGTGAACGCCGGTGCACGCGAGCCGGCAACGTGATTTAAGTCACGTCGATGTTGAGAAAAACTTGCGACGGCCATGCTATTTACGGCACACTGATGTTGTGAAAAGAGCCGGGATGCCCGAGGCGCCCGGCGCCGCCGCGCGCGGCGCCGGGAATCAGGCGTCCGGTCCGAGCGCTGTACCTCATGGCGGCGCGCTCACCGAGCGCGGTACCCGCGGCCAGGTCGCCAGGCTGATCCTCGAGCTGGGCCCGTCGACGGCCGCGACGCTGGGCGGCCGGCTGGGGCTCACTCCCGCGGCCATCCGGCGGCACCTGGACAACCTCATCGCCGAGGGCATGATCGAGACACGCACCGCCCGCACCTACGGCAATCGCGGCCGGGGACGGCCGGCCAAGCTGTTCGTCATCACTGACGCCGGGCGAAGCGCCTTCGAGCACGCCTACGACGACCTGGCGACCAGCGCGCTGCGGTTCGTCGCCGAGCGGATGGGGCAGCAGGCTGT
>JASHXJ010000318.1 GCA_030043595.1 Trebonia sp. | reverse complement strand
CGACACCCGCGCCGACACCGACCGGGACGCCGACCGCGACGGCGGCGGCAAGGGCCCTGGGCAGGAGAGCGGCCGGCCGCGGCACGGCAAGCCCAGCCACCGGCGCCAGCGGCCGCGCCGCAGCTTCTGGCGCGAGCTGCCCGTGCTCATCGTCGTCGCGCTGGTGCTCGCGCTCGTGATCAAGTCATACGCGATCCAGGCGTTCTACATCCCGTCCGCCTCGATGGAGAACACCCTTGAGGTGGGGGACCGGGTCCTGATCAACAAGCTCGTCTACGACTTTCGCGGCATCCACCGCGGCGACATCGTCGTGTTCGACGGAGACGGGTCGTGGGACCTGAACACGGCCCCGGCCAATCCCAGCCTGCTCAGCAGGTTCTGGGGTGACATCGAGGGCATCATCGGCATCAGCCACGACTCCGACATCTACATCAAGCGCGTCATCGGCCTGCCGGGCGACCATGTGGCCTGCTGCAACGCCAAGGGCCAGGTCACCGTCAACGGCGTGGCGCTCAGTGAGACGTCCTACCTCTACCCGGGCAACGTGCCGTCCACCCAGCGGTTCAACATCACCGTGCCGCCGGGCAGGCTGTGGGTGATGGGCGACCACCGCGCGGTCTCCTACGACTCGCGCGGGCACATGGGCGACCCGGGCGGCGGGACGATACCGGAGAGCGCGGTCCTCGGCCGGGCGTTCGTCATCATCTGGCCGCCGAGCCGGTGGGGCTTCCTGAACATCCCGGCGACGTTCGAGCAGCCCAAGCTGAACGCCTCGGCCGCCGCGGGCGCTGGCGGAGCGAGCGCAAGCGCGGCGCTCGCCGCGGCGATGGATAACGGCACCCCGTTGCAGCCGGCCGGCTCCGCGCTGCCGCTCGCGCTCGGCTTCGCCGTCGCTGTGCCGCTGACCTGGCTGCAGCGCGGCGCACGCCGCAGAATACGCGCGCGCCGCGCGCAGCGCCGCGGCTAGGGCGGCGCGTGGCGTACGCTGCCAGTGACATGGTCCAGCACGGGTACACGCCGAGGCCCAGCGCCGGCCTCGCCGCTTACGAGAACGTGCTCGCGCGCGCCGGGCTGGCGCCGGTCGCGGGCATCGACGAAGCTGGGCGCGGCGCGTGCGCCGGGCCGCTTGTCGTGGCCGCCGTCGTCCTCGACCAGGCGGCGATCAGGCGGATGCCGCAGCTGGCCGACTCCAAGCTGCTCACCCCGGCGGCCCGCGAGGACGCCTACGCGCAGATCGTCCGGCGCGCGGTGGACTGGCACGTGGTGACGATCCCGGTCAGCGAGATCGACGGGCTGGGGCTGCATGTCTGCAACGTCGAGGGCATGCGGCGGGCGTTCGCCGGCCTGCGCAGCGTGCCGGGGTACGTACTGACCGACGGCTTCCCGGTGCGCGGCCTGTCATCTCCCGCGCTGGCCGTGTGGAAGGGCGACCGGGTCGCCGCGTCGGTAGCCGCCGCGTCGATCGTCGCCAAGGTGACGAGGGACCGGATGATGAGCGAGCTCGACCGGTGTTATCCCGACTATGGCTTCGGCCGCCACAAGGGGTATGTAACCGGCGAGCACGTGCGGGCGCTGGCGGAGTTCGGGCCGTGTCCCGAGCACCGCCGCTCGTTCCGGTGCGTGCCCGAGCCCGGGCGGGTGGAGGGAGAATAGGGGACATGAGCGCGGAAGACCTGGAGAAGTACGAAGCGGAGATGGAGCTGCAGCTCTACCGCGAGTACCGCGACGTCGTCGGCCTGTTCACCCATGTCGTGGAGACCGAGCGCCGGTTCTACCTCACCAACGACGTCGACCTCAAAGTGCGCGCCACCGACAACGGCGAGGTCTTCTTCGAAGTCACGATGCACGACGCGTGGGTATGGGACATGTACAGGCCGGCGCGGTTCGTCAAGAGCGTGCGGGTCGTCACCTTCAAGGACGTCAACATCGAGGAGCTGGCCAAGAGTGACCTCGAGCTGCCGGAGGACAAGCCAGGATTTCCCGAGTAGGCGCGCCTGGGCGGGTAGGGCACAAGCATGCTAGGCCTGCCAGACGCAGTGACCGCCTGCCTATTCGACATGGACGGGGTCGTGACCAGGACCGCCGTCGTCCATGACGCGGCCTGGACGGAGATGTTCGACGACTTCCTGCGCGACTGGTCGGCGAAGACCGGGACGGCGTACGTCCCCTTCGATCCCGGCCGGGACTACGACGACTACGTCGACGGGAAGCCGCGGATCGAGGGCACCCAGTCCTTCCTCGAGTCCAGGAACATCTCGCTGCCGCTCGGTGACCCGTCAGACCCGCCGGGGACGCAGACCGTGTGGGGTCTGGGCAACAGGAAGAACGAGCTGCTGCTCACAGTGCTCAAACGGGACGGCGTGCAGGTCTACGACGGCTCCGCCCGCTACATCGCCGCGGTGCGGGCCGCGGGCCTGCGAACCGCGATCGTATCCTCCAGCGCGAACACGGTCCAGGTGCTGGCCGCGGCGGGCATCAGCGATCTGTTCGACGCCCGGGTCGACGCGCAGGTCGCCGCGGAGCGCGGGCTGCGGGGCAAGCCGGCGCCCGACACGTTCCTCGAGGCCGCGCGCATGCTCGGCGTCGATCACGCCCACGCGGCCGTGTTCGAGGACGCGCTGGCGGGGGTCGCCGCCGGGCACGCCGGCGGGTTCGGGTACGTCGTGGGGGTCGACCGGGTCGGCCAGGCCGCTGCCCTGCGGGCGCACGGCGCTGACATCGTGGTACAGGACCTGGCGGACCTGCTGTGAGCCGCCTGCCGTCAGTGCAGTAAGGGAGCTAGGCCATGATCACTAACGCGGCGTACGGCGTCGAGCCGTGGGTCCTTACCGAGGGATCGCTTGACCTGAACCTGCTGGCGCAGAGCGAGTCGGTCTTCGCGCTGTCCAACGGGCACATCGGGCTGCGCGGCAACCTGGACGAAGGCGAGCCGCACGGACTGCCCGGCACGTATCTCAACTCCTTCTTCGA
>JASHXJ010000317.1 GCA_030043595.1 Trebonia sp. | reverse complement strand
ACTGGGCGTAATAGCGATGCGCCATCGCGAGTTCGCCTGGCGCCCCGGGGCATACGGGCTATATTCGCCGTCGCATTCCAGTAGAGTGGCAGAACTAGCATCGATCCGGGCACTTGCCGGGCGCCAGATCATAGCTAGCTGAGATTGCTGCTTAAAACGCGCTAAGGGCGGCGGCAATCCGCTGGCCTGAACTATTTGTCAGGGGGGAAAGGACAATTGGTCGCCGATCTGCTGGCGATCGGCACGACCGGGTGCAATTCTTCCGCGCCGACGGTGCCGTCGCTTGGCAGCACCGTGCCGCACGCCCCGCCACGCCATGCGAATGCACTGTTAGCCGCGTCGCCCGGCGCCAATGCCTGGCGACCCGGCCGGCCACCGTAATGCAGCGCCGTATGCGAGCAGGAGAATGCCCGGCTCCGGCGCGAATACTTATCCGCTGTAGCACAGATCGCGGGCACGCCGTGGAGGCTCGTCCTTAATCACTGCACTGAACTGCAGTCGCTGACGTGCCGCGACAAATTAGCGAGGCCGCCGCTCCCCGGGCGGGGGCCTTAGTTCCGGGGTGTCGGCCGCGGGTCGTGGGCGGGTCGGGAGGAGTGATTAACGTGAGCTGCGATATTGACAGTCATCAGAAACTTTCGGCTGGCCGAATCACCGTGATCCGGTGCCGCGCCAATAGCCTCGTAAGGCATGGCTTGACGTCATCTTGATCAGGTATAGCCAAGCGATACGAGCAACGGAGAACGCCTTCGCCAATACCGCGTAAAACGCGGCAAAACCTGGCCCGTCACCAGGTCGACGACGGCCGCCTGGCGCTCTCGCCGTTCGCCGCGGTTGGCTGCCACCTGCCACTAGTGCCGGGATGCCGGGGGCGGTCTTGTCGTGCGGCGTTAACGTTACCGAGACGTTAACCAGACACGTGGCTCAGGGGACTTTCATCCGTTGACGAGTGAGGAGGTCCTGGTCTAGCTTGCACAAGGAGGCTCTTGTTAACGCTCACACACGTTGGCATGTCGGCCGCGTTTGGCCTGGCGAGCGCCCTTGCGGCGCCGTGACGCGGGTCCTGCTGGTAGGCGGGGCCATGCGGCCCGGCTCGCAGGGCTGCCTGGCGGATCCGGTCGGCACCCAGGAGACAGAGGCAGCATGCGACTAGTCCGGAGGGCGGCGGCAGACCCTGCGCCACGCAGGGAAGAGCCACGTCACTTCCCGGCGGTCAGCATGGTGGCCTCGGGCCGAGCGAATGTCGGCCGGGCGCAACGGCGCGTCACTAGGTAACGATAGATAACCGGAGGTCCGTATGGGCAAGGTTGACCCCAAGGTCGACGAGGCGATCGAGACCCTGAACATGAAAGACGGCACGACCCGCCGTAGGCTGCTCGCCGGCACCGGACTGGTCAGCGCGACCGCCGCAGCGTCAGCGCTGCTCACCGCATGCGGCTCGTCGAGCAGCGCGGCGAGTGCGGCCGCAGGCAGCAACCCCTTCCCGTCAGTGCCGAAGTGGCAGTTCTGGTTCGTCAACCACGTGACCACGAACAGCTTCTTCGTCCCGACCCAGTACGGGTTCGCCGACGCCGCCACGCTGCTCGGGCTCCCGACGCCGAAGTGGACCGGCTCGGCCAACTCGGTCGCGGCGCAGATGACCGCGCAGATCGACGCCGCGGTGTCGGCGAAGGCGGCCGGAATCGCGACGACGCTGATCGACTCCACCTCGTTCACGACCCCGGTCGCGAACGCGATGAACGCGGGCATTCCCGTGCTCAGCTACAACGCCGACGGCGACGTCAGCAGCTCCGGTGTGCCGGACATCGGCTGCAACCGGCTGTGCTACGTCGGCCAGGCGCTGTACACCTCAGGCCAGCAGCTCGGTGAGCGGATCAAGTCGGTGGTCACCACACCGGGCGACGTCGTCATCTTCATCGCCACCCCGGGTCAGGCGAACATCCAGCCGCGGTACGACGGTGCCGCCTCTGTGCTCACGCCCGCGGGCTACACCGTCTCCGAGATCGCGACCGGCGCGGCCACGAACGTCGAAGAAGGAAACATGGTGGCCTACCTGCTCGGGCACAAGTCCACCCTGAAGGGCGCGTTCGCCGTAGACGGCGGCTCGAGCTCGTTCCTCGCCCCGGCGCTCGCGAAGGCCGGGATTACCGGGCTCCCCAACGGCGGCTTCGACACTGAGCCGCTGACGCTGTCCAACATCTCCGCCGGCACCACCGATTTCACCATCTACCAGGACCCGTACCTGCAAGGCTTCCTGCCGACGGTGTACCTGTACCTGTACAACATCTCCGGCGGTACGATCGTCCCGCCGGACACCGACACCGGCCTGAGCTTCATCACGAAGAGTAACCTGGCCGAATACAACCTGGACAGCCGGTACCAGGGCTCGACGACCGCAGAGAAGTACCTGCCGCGGCCGTCTGGCGCGATCCAGAACCCGATCGCGACCACGAGCACCTGACCTGACATAGCCGCACCCGTGGCCTTAGGCACGGGAGAGCAAAGCCGGCGGCGGGAGGCTGTACCTGCGCAGAGGCAGGGCAGCCGCCCGCCGTTGGCACGCCGCTGAGCGGATGAGGAGAACCGATGTGAGTGAGACAACCCAGCAGACCGGCAGGCTGATCGGCGAGCCAGGCGGTGGTCCCGGCCCGCAAAGCAGCACCATCGGCATCCTGCGCGGGTGGCTCGGTATCTTCGCCCGCCAGCGTGAGGCCACGATCCTGGTCGTCACGGTCGTGCTGCTGCTGTACTTCGGCATCCACGACACCACCAGCTTCGTCTCCCAGGCCAACGCGATCAACCTGTTCTCTGAGCTCGCGGCGCCGATCATCATCATCGCCATCGGCGAGGTGATGCTGCTGATCTGTGGCGAGATCGACCTGTCGGCCGGGTTTATCTACTGCTTCGCGCCGTTCATAATGTTCTACCTGAACGTCTATTACGGCGTGCCGGCCCTGCTGGCGATCATCCTCGCCCTGCTCTCCGGGCTCGTGGTCGGCTTTGTCAACGGTTTCATCACGGTCACGCTCGGGGTCCCGTCGTTCATCACCACCCTCGGCACCGGCTTCATCCTGGCCGGGCTGGCGCTCACCTTGTCTCATGCCGAGCCGAAGGACATCCCGCCCGCCACCGTCACCATCGGGAATTACCTCGGCACCGACGGGTGGGCGCAGTTCATCTGGGCTGTCATCCTCGTCGCGATCTTCCACGTCGTGCTGACCCGGACGCGGTGGGGCCTGTATACGGTCTCCACCGGCGGTAACCAGCTCGGGGCGCGCGAGGCGGGCATCAACGTGGGCCGGATCAAGTACGGCAACTTCATGATCACCGGCGTGCTCAGCGCGCTCGTAGGCCTCCAGGTCGCCTTCTACACCAACACCATCGACCCGCTGGCCGGCCAGTACCTGCCGATGTTCTACAGCGTGACCGCAGCCGTCATCGGCGGCACCGCGATGCTGGGCGGATCAGGCACCATCCTCGGCGCCTTCCTCGGCGCGATTGCGCTGGCCACCCTGATCGACGGCTTCGACATCGAGGGGATCAACGCGAACTCGGTCCAGATCGTGTTCGGCGCCGCGATCCTCATCGCCATGGTCGCGAACGTGCAGCTAGCCCGAGTGCGGGAACGAGGGAGGATCCGATGACGGCGCAGTCGCAGGAGCCGGGAATGACCGAGCCGGGCGGCGACGTGCTGCGCGCCGAGCACATCGCCAAGCGATTCGGCGCGGTGACCGCCCTCGTGGACGTCAACCTGCGGCTCGCCCGCGGCGAGGTGCTCGGCCTGCTGGGCGACAACGGCGCGGGCAAGTCGACGCTGATCAAGATCATCTGTGGATTCCAGCAGCCCGACTCCGGCCGGCTGGTGGTCAACGGCCAGGAAGTGGTGCTGAAGTCCGTCGACCAGGCCAGGGCGCTGGGCATCGACGTCGTGTACCAGGACCTCGCACTGATCAACCAGCTCACCGTCTACCACAACATGTTCCTGAAGCGTGAGCGCATCCGGTGGCCGCTACTGAACAACCGTTCGATGCGGGACGCCGCACGCCGCTATCTTGACGAGATGGGGATCAACATCCCGTCGGTGGAAGTCCCGGTCGCCAGCCTGTCCGGCGGGCAGCGGCAGGCGATCGCCGTGGCACGTTCCGTCTACTCGAACGCCAAGATCCTGCTGCTGGACGAGCCACTCGCCGCGATGGGCGCGAAAGAGGCGGCGATCATCCTGGACCTGGTCCGCGACCTGAAACAGCGGGGTGACGTCTCGGTCATCATGATCGCGCACAACTACGGTCAGGTGCTGGAGATCTGCGACCGGGTCAACCTGCTGCAGCACGGGCAGATCACGCTGGACAAGCCCGCCAAGGACACCTCGGTGCAGGAACTCAACGACATCGTGGTTGCCGAATACCGCCGTGCCATGGAGCAGCGCCAGCGCTCCGCGTGACGCTCGCCAGAACTTGTGGGTGCTACCGCTGGCCGTACTCGTTCTGGTAACGGCGGTGCAGGGCGTCGATCTGGTCCTGCGGCAGCGGGGTGAGCTCGCCGCGGCTGGCGGCGAGGTGCACGGTGGCGGCCACGTCCTCGCACATCACGGCCGCCTTCACCGCGTCGCGCGCGGTGCCGCCCACGGTGAACACCCCATGGCTGCGCAGCAGCACGGCCGGCGAGCGGTGTCCGGACAGCGTCGCGACCACGGCCCGTCCGATCTCGTCGCCGCCGATCGGCGCGAACGGACCGAGGGGTATCTCGCCGCCGAACTCGTCGGCCATCGCGGTCAGCACGCAGGGGATCGGCTCGCCGCGGGCCGCCCACGCCGTCGCGTACCTGGAGTGCGTGTGCACCACCCCGCCGACTTGCGGCATGTGCCGGTAGATATAGGCATGCGACGCGGTGTCGCTCGACGGCGCGAGCGTACCGTCGACCCGGGTGCCGGCCAGGTCGCAGACCACCATTGATTCGGCCGTCAGGTCGGCGTAGCTGACCCCGCTCGGCTTGATCACCAGCAGGTCCGCGCCTGGCACCCGGGCCGAGACGTTGCCGGACGTCCACGCGACCAGGCCGTTGCTGACCAGGGCCGCGTGCAGCTCGGCGATCGTGTGCCGCAGCTCGCGGATCGCGGCGGCGACGGCCGGGTCCGCCAGGGCGCCGAGGCCGGCCGTCATGGCCGCACCCCGGCCTCCGGTGCCAGCGCGGTGTCCGGCGCGGGCGGTGCGTCCGCGGAGTGCTCATCGATTACCCGGTCGCGGAGCGCGCGGAGCCGGTGCATGACGTCGTTCGCGCCCCGGCCGAAGTAGTCGTGCAGCAGGAGGTACTCGGCGTAGAGCTGGTCGTAGACGTCAGCGGCTCGCGGGTCGGGGACATAGGCGGCCGCTGCCGTCCGTCCCATGGCGGCCGCGGCGGCCGGGACGTCGGGATAGGCGCCCGCCGCCACGGCCGCGTGAATGGCGGAGCCAAGCGCGGGTGCCTGGGCCGACGCGACCATGTGCAGCGGCCTTCTGGTCACATCGGAGTAGATCTGCATGAGGAACTCATTGCGCATCAGCCCGCCGGCGATGACGAGTTCGGTAACCGGCAGGCCGCCCGCCTCGAAGGCGTCGATGATCACCCTCGTGCCGAAGGCCGTCGCCTCCAGCAGCGCCCGGTATATGTCGGGTGCGCGGGTAGCCAGGGTAAGACCGACAATCGCGCCCGACAGGCGATGGTCAACGAGGACGCTGCGGTTGCCGTTCAGCCAGTCGAGGGCGATCAGGCCGGTCGCGCCCGGCGGCTGGCTTGCTGCCTGCTCCGACAGCAGCTCGTGCAGGGTGAGTCCGCGGCGGCGCGCCTGCGCATGGTACTCCGGCGGCACCGCGTGATCGGCGAACCAGGCGAAGATGTCGCCTACCCCGGTCTGCCCGGCCTCATAGCCCCATGAGCCCGCGACGATCCCGCCGTCGACCACCCCGCACATGCCCGGCACCTCGGCCAGCACGCTCCCGTTCATCACGTGACAGTTGGAGGTGCCCATGATCGCCACCATCTGGCCGGGCGCGAGGGCGTTCGCAGCCGGCGGGGTCACGTGCGCGTCCACGTTGCCGACCGCGACGGCGATTCCTGCAGGCAGGCCGGTCCAGCCCGCGGCGCGCGCGGTGAGCGAGCCCGCCCGGCTGCCGAGCGGCAGAATCGGGTGCGCGAGCTTGTCGTCGGCGAAACCGGCGAAACCGGGGTGCAGCGCGGCAAGGTAGTCACGGGAGGGGTAGCGCCCGTCCTGGAAGATCCCCTTGTACCCGGCGGTGCACGCGTTCCTGGTCTCCGTACCGGTCAGCTGCCAGATGATCCAGTCCGCCGCCTCGATCCACCGCTGCGCCAGCCGGTAGGCGTCCGGGTCTTCCTCGAGCAGCTGCAGCGCCTTCGCGAACTGCCATTCGGCCGAGATCTTCCCGCCGTACCTCGGCAGCCACGGCTCGCCGCGGGAGCGGGCCAGCTCTGTGATCCGGTCTGCCTGGGGCTGGCTGGCGTGGTGCTTCCAGAGCTTGGCGTAGGCGTGCGGGCGGTACGCTAGCTCGGTCAGCCTGCACAGCGGCGTGCCGTCGGCAAGCACGGGCAGCACCGTGCAGGCGGTGAAGTCAGTGGCTACGCCGATCACCTGGGACGGGGCGATGCCGGCCTCCGCCACCGCGGCGGGTACCGCCGCGCGCAGCACGTCCAGGTAGTCCTCGGGATCCTGCAGCGCCCAGTCGGGCGGCAGCGCACGGCCGGTGGCCGCCAGGTCGGTGTCCATGACGCCATGCCGGTACTCATGGACAGCGCTGCCGAGCTCCGCGCCGTCGGCGACGCGGACAACCAGCGCCCGCCCGGACAGGGTGCCAAAGTCGATGCCGATCACGCATGCGTCCACGGCTGAAATGTTAGCGTTCACATCTGGCATTCTGGGCCATCGGCTCCGGCTAGGCCAGACCGGATTGCGGCCTTGGGGCCCTAATGGCGGACTGGAGACGGCGGAGCCGAACTGGACCTGACGATGAACTCAGGAACTATCGGCGGCATGGGCGTGACGTGGCCGCCGACAGTGATCTGGCCCATCAGCAGGCTCAGCGCCTGCGCGCCGAGCGCGCCGAAATCCTGCCGGACCGTGGTCAGCGGCGGCCAGAAGTAAGCGGCCTCCGGGACGTCGTCGAACCCGACGACGCTGATGTCCCGCGGCAGCCGGCGCCCGCGTTCGGCCGCGGCACGCAGGAACCCCAGCGCCATCGAATCGTTCGCGCAGAAGACCGCGGTCACGTCACGGTCCGTCGCCAGCCGCAGGCCGATCTCGTATCCGGACTCCGCGGACCAGTCGCCGCGGGCCATCTCCGGTTCCGGCGCCCCCGCCGTGCGCAGCGCCTGGCGCCACCCGAAGGCCCGCTCCCTGGCGTCGAGCCAGCTATCCGGCCCGCCGATGTGGCACACGGTCCGGTGCCCCAGGTCGAGCAGGTGCCGGGTCGCCAGCGCCGCGCCGGCCACGTTGTCGATCTTGACCG
>JASHXJ010000316.1 GCA_030043595.1 Trebonia sp. | reverse complement strand
TCGAGCTGATGATGGACTCGCTGCGCTACTGGGTGACCGAGATGCACGCCGACGGGTTCCGGTTCGACCTCGCGCCCACCCTGGCCCGCCAGGAGGGCGGCTACGACAAGGTGTCGGCCTTCCTGGACATGGTCGCGCAGGACCCGGTCGTTTCCCGGGCCAAGATGGTGGCCGAGCCGTGGGACGTCGGCCAGATGGACAGCTACGACCTCGGCCGGTTCCCGCCGATGTGGCGGGAATGGAACGGCAAGTACCGCGACTCGATGCGCGACTTCTGGCGCAGCCATCCGGTGGGGATCGGCGAGTTCGCCGACCGGTTCGCCGGCTCGGCGGACCTGTACGCCACGGCCGGCCGCCGGCCGACGTCGTCGGTGAACTTCATCACCGTGCACGACGGCTTCACGCTGCGCGACCTCGTCTGCTACGACGGCAAGCACAACGAGGCCAACGGGGAGGGCAACCGCGACGGGACCAGCGACAACCGGTCCTGGAACTGCGGCGCCGAGGGCCCGGTCGACGACCCGGACATCCTGGCGCTGCGGGCCCGCCAGTCCCGCGCCATGCTCGCCACCATGCTGCTGTCCTTCGGCGTGCCGCTGCTGCTCGGCGGGGACGAGATGGGCCGCACCCAGCACGGCAACAACAACGCCTACTGCCAGGACAACGAGATCACCTGGTTCGACTGGGACAACGCGGACACAGACCTGCTGGACTTCACCCGGCGCCTGATCACGTTCCGCCGGACGCATCCGGTGTTCCGCCGCCGGCGGTTCCTTTGCGGTGCCGAGGCCGTCGAGCTGCAGTGGTTCACGCCGCAGGGCGCCGCGATGGACGGCGCCGACTGGGCGGATCCCAGCGCGCTGGCCATCGGCATCTACCTGGACGGATCCGATGATCCCGACCGGGCCGCGGACGGCACGCTGCTGCTCGACGACGACTTCCTCGTCCTGGTCAACGCCTGGTGGGATCCGCTCGACTTCACACTGCCGTACACCAGGCCAGAGGCCGGGTGGCAGGTAGAGATCGACAGCTACGACCCCGGATCGCAGGAAGGAGCGGAAGCCACCGCACGCAAAGCGGGCGACAACATCACTGTCGGCCCACGGTCCGTGGTCGTGCTCAGGAACGCGGTAAGGTTAGTTGCAGCAAGCAAACTACCCGCTGTCCTGAAGGGGTCCCGCGCTGCCTGAGTTGAGCCGCCGGCGCCGGTACCTGGTACTGGCGATCTGCTGTCTGAGCCTGTTCATCGTCGGGCTTGACGTGACGATCGTGAACGTGGCGCTGCCCGCCATCGGCCGGGACTTCCACGCGTCAGTCTCCGGCCTGCAGTGGACGATCGACGCCTACCTGCTGGTCATCGCGAGCCTGCTGATGCTGTCCGGATCGACCGCGGACCGGGTGGGCCGCCGCCGGGTCTTCCAGACCGGGCTGGCGCTGTTCACCGTCGGCTCGCTGGCCTGCAGCCTGGCGCCGGGGCTCGGCGCTCTGATCGCGTTCCGCGCCCTGCAGGCAGTCGGCGGGTCGATGCTCAACCCGGTCGCGATGGCGATCGTCACGAACACGTTCCCCGACCCCGCCGAGCGGGCGCGCGCGATCGGGATGTGGGGCAGCGTATTCGGGCTGTCGCTGGCTCTCGGGCCCGTCGTCGGGGGAGCACTCGTCGATTCGGTGGGCTGGCGCGGCGTGTTCTGGATGAACATCCCCGTCGGCGTGGCAGCGCTCATCCTCACGGCCCTGTTCGTACCGGAGTCACGGGCGGCCCGGGGCAGACGGCTGGATCCGTTCGGGCAGATCTTGATCATCGCCCTGCTGGGGACGGTCACCTACGGCATCATCGAGGGACCGGCCTACGGCTGGGGCTCGGCGCGGATCATGGCGTGCTTCGCGGTGGCCGCGGCGGCCCTGGCCGTCCTCCTGCTTTACGAGCCCCGGCGCAGCGAGCCGCTCGTCGACCTGCGCTTCTTCCGTAGCCTGCCGTTCTCTGGCGCCGCGCTGACCGCGGTGGCCGGGCTGTGCGCGTTCGCCGGGTTCCTGTTCCTCATCACGCTGTACCTGCAGGACGTGCGCTCCCTGCGGCCGCTGGTGGCCGGCCTGTTCCTGCTGCCGATGGCGCTGGTGATGGCCGCCTCGGCGCCGCTGGCCGGGCGGGTGATCGCGCGGCGGGGCACCAGGATCCCGCTGCTCATCTCGGGTGCCGGGATCGCCGCCGGCGGCGTGCTGCTGACGTTCCTCACGGCGTCGGCGCCGGTGTGGTACGTGGTGACGTGCTGCCTCGTGTTCGGCGTGGGGCAGGGCTGGCTGAATGCCCCCATCACGGTCAACGCGGTGTCCGGGATGCCGCGGTCGCAGGCGGGCGTCGCGTCCGGCATCGCGTCGACCGGCCGGCAGGTTGGTTCCTCGCTCGGCGTGGCGATCATGGGCTCGGTGCTGGCCGCGAACCTGCACGGGCCGCTCGCTACCGGGTTCACCGCGGCCACGCGGCCGGGCTGGTGGATCGTCGCCGGCCTGGGGCTCGTCGTGGGCGCGATGGCGGTGATCACGACCGGCCGCGCCGGGAAGGCCAGCGCGGACAGGACGGCCACGCTGGTCGCGAGCGAGCAGGAGCAGATCCGGGCTCACGCCGCATGAGCGACGGCGCCGCGCCGCTCGGGCTACTCGGCGCCGAGCGTCACGGCTCGATCCCGGAAGGCCCCGCCGGCCGGCGGCGGCGCCTGGCTGTGCTGCTCATCTGCAGCTCCAGCCTGTTCATGACGTACCTGGACTCGACGATCCTGAACGTCGCACTGCCCACGCTGCAGGCCGACCTGCATGCCAGCCTCACCGGGCTGCAGTGGGTCGCCGATGCCTACCTGCTGGTGGTCTCGAGCGTGCTGCTGCTCGCCGGGTCCCTGGCCGACCGGTTCGGCCGGCGCAGGCTGTTCATCATCGGGCTGGCCGCGTTCAGCGCCGGATCGCTGCTGTGCAGCCTCGCGCCGAACACGGGATCGCTCATCGCGCTGCGCATGCTGCAGGCGCTCGGCGGGTCGCTGCTTACGCCGGTCTCGCTGTCGATCGTCCGCAACACGTTCACCGACGCGCGCGAGCGGGCGCAGGCGCTGGGCATCTGGAGCGGGATCTTCGGACTGGCGACCGCGTGCGGGCCGGTCGCCGGGGGACTGCTGGTCAGCGCGGCCGGCTGGCGGTCGGTGTTCTGGGTGAACGTGCCGATCGGTGCGGCCATGATGGTCGCGACCCGGCGGTACGTGCCCGCGTCACGGGCACCGCGGGCACGCCGGGTGGACGTCCCCGGGCAGCTGCTGATGATCGTCTTGCTGGGGTCGCTGACGTACGCCGTCATCCAGGGGCCTACGGACGGGTGGCTCTCGTGGCAGATCCTGGGGCTGTTCGCGGTGGCGCTTGGCGCGCTGCTCGTGTTCGTCCTCGTCGAGCTGCGCAGGGCCGAGCCGCTGCTCGACCCCCGGTTCTTCCGCAGCCTGCCGTTCACGGGCGCCTGCGTGATCGCGGTGTTCTCGTTCGTCGTGCTCGCCGGATTCCTGTTCGTCATCACGCTGTACCTGCAGCGGGCACACGGCGACTCGGCGCTGCGGGCGGGGCTGTCGCTGCTGCCCGCGACCATGCTGATGGCGCTGGCCGCGCCGGTGGCCGGGCACCTGGTCGCGCACCGCGGCCCGCGGATCCCGCTGGTGCTCAGCGGCATCCTGACCGCCGCGGGCTGCCTGCTCCTGCTCGGCGTCTCGCCGTCGACGTCGTACCTGTGGCTGGCTGCGGCCTTCGCGGTGCTCGGCGCCGGCCTCGGGCTGGTCAACCCGCCGATCACCAACACCGGCGTCACCGGCATGCCGCCGGAGCAGGCGGGAGTGGCCTCCGCGGTGATCTCGGCGGCCAGGCAGATCGGCAACGTCCTTGGCGTCGCGGTGCTGGGCGCCATGCTCACCAGCGGCTACCACGCGCGGCTGGCTCTTGGCATGCCGCCCGCCGCGGCGCTCAGCGCGTCGACGCACGCGCCGTGGCTCCTCGCCGCGTCGTGCGGCGCGCTCGTCGCCGTCGTCGGATGGGTGACGACGTTCTCTCGAAAAGCACATGCGAGGCTCGGACCACAGTGAGCCGTCCGGGTGTCGGACCGGCGAGGTAACGTCTTGAGAACCGTCCGAGGCGAGCACGGCACGGCCGGCGTACGGCGCCTGGGGCGGCGCTATAACCTGCGCCTGATGGGAGTGCAATGGCTTCGTTCCAGGAAGAGCTCGACCTGGGCCTGACTGATCCAGGTCTGGTAGCAGATTCTGATGCAGTCATCCCGGCGAGTGCGCAGTTGCCACGCACTGTGTCCGCCATGGAGCCGAGGGGGGTGGTCTACACCCGGCGCTGGATCGCAGATCTGATCCTGGATCTCGCCGGGTACCGGCCGCACGAAGACCTCGCGGAGCGATACGTGGTCGAGCCGTCAGCCGGCGAAGGCGCGTTCCTGGTACCGATCATCCAGCGCCTACTGGAGTCACTCGCCAAGCATGGCCGCCCGCTGCGCGATGCTCGGTATTCCATCCGGGCCTATGAGCTGGACGCCGCTGCGGCATCACGCGCTGTCCAGCTCGCCACGGCGGAACTACTCGCACACGGCGCCAGCTTGCCGGAAGCCCGCCACCTGGCGCAAGGGTGGGTAACCGTCGGCGACTACTTGATTGAATCGCCGCGAGATCGCCGGGCTGATCTGGTCGCGGGTAATCCCCCGTACATACGCTATGACGATATTCCCGGCGGAGCGCTCGAATCTTATCGCCGCATGTACCCGACAATGGTCGGGCGGGGTGACATATATGTCGGGTTCATAGAAGCCGGACTGCGCCAGCTGACCGATGGCGGCGTTCTCGCATTCATCTGCGCAGACAGGTGGATGCGGTCAGCGTATGGTGCGCAGTTGCGGCACCTGATTTCCAGCGGGTTCGCGGTTGAGGTCGTTATAGAGATGCATGACGCACCAGCGTTCGAAGACGAGGTTGCGGCGTATCCAGCGGTCGTTCTTATCCGGCGGGCAGCGCAGCGCTCGTTGCTCGTGGCAAGTGCAAGTTCGGAGGCGGGTTCACTTGTCGCGGGGCGGTCCCTTGCCGACGGCCTCACCGCGCAAGCTCGCGGGCGTCAGCCAGCCGTGCCCGGATTCACCGCCACGACGGTGGACCGCTGGTTCTCCGGCACCAGCCCCTGGCCAGCCCTGGAACCGCACAAGCTGAGCCTTCTGCAGCGATTGGAAGCACAGTTTGCCCCGCTGGAAGACAAGCTCACGGGTACGAAGGTGGGCATCGGCATAGCCACAGGGGCGGATCGCGTTTTCATCACCGATGACCAGGACCTGGTGGAATCGGACAGGCTTGTCCCTCTCGCAATGACTGCGGACACGCGCAGTGGGATCTTGCAATGGTCCGGGCACTATCTGATTAATCCGTGGGCGGTCGGCGGCGGGCTGGTCGATCTGGAGGCTTACCCGCGCCTGCGCGATTACCTGCGAGAGAGGGAGCCCGAGCTTCGGCGCCGGCACATTGCGCGGCGTGTCCCGCGCTACTGGTACCGCACCATTGACTCGCTTGATCACAAGCTCACGTCGCGGCCGAAGTTGTACTTCCCCGACATGAAGATAGCCAGCCACCCGGTACTAGACCACGGCGACACCTACCCGCATCACAACCTGTATTACGTAACTAGTCAGGCGTGGGACTTGGAGGTGCTGGGCGGGCTCCTGCTGTCGCGCATAGCCCAGCTCTTCATCGAGGCGTACTGCGTGAAGATGCGCGGAGGTACGCTCCGCTTCCAGGCACAGTACCTGCGGCGCATCAGGGTTCCAGATCCCGCGACGCTTGACGCAGCCACATGCGTACAGCTGCGTGCAGCGTTTCGAACGAGAGACGCCGACGCGGCGACGTTTGCGGCAATTCAGGCATACGGCATCGCCGGCCTCGCTACAGTCATCGCGTGCTAGCAGATATTGATGAGCGCTTCCAGCAGGCTGTACAGGCGTTCTGGGACGCGAGGAACCGGCAACAGCAACGACAGATTGCCTCGGGCAAGATTGACGCGGGCGCCCGTGGCGCAGTTACCGGTGGTACCCAAATGGGCGCCCTCGAGATCCTCCTCACGGACGTGCTTCTCGATGCCGGGCTGTCCCGCCTTGACATACGCGCCCGCACTGCCCTCGCGCTTCCGGGCTATTACCGTTCGGAGAAGCGGTGGGACCTGTTGGTTGTGGCTAACGGCCATCTTCTCCTCGCGGTCGAATTCAAATCTCAGGTCGGGCCGAGCTTCGGTAATAACTTTAATAACCGGACTGAAGAAGCGATCGGGAACGCCGAGGACATCTGGACCGCGTATAGGGAGGGTCGGTTTGGCCATTATCCTCCGCCGCTTCTGGGGTACTTCTTCCTTCTCGAGGATTGCCCGCGGGTCCATGTGCCAGTCTCGAACGCCGAGCCATATTTCAAGGTTGATCCCATATTCAACCGGGCCTCTTACGCAAAGCGTTACCAGATTCTGTGCGAGCGCCTAGTGCTCGAGCGCAAGTACAATGCTGCATGCCTCACGTTGGCGACCAGCGCGAATCCAACATCGATCAGCTTTCCCGCCGCATACCTCAGTTTCCGTTATTTCGCCGCCACGGTCGAAGCTCATGCGCGAGCATACTTGGCCACTAAATCGTGAGCCGGACAACTTTTCCCGGAGGTTGACTGGCCCGGCGGACGCCTTTCGGTTGTCCAGCGCTTGCTCTTGTCAAGGGGAGTCGGCGCCGTGACGCCGGACGCTGGCACAGTTACGGCGGAAGGTCAGGTGCCCTGATCCGTTCTGATAATGATTTCGATTTTTTACCTGGACAAGGATCGCGAGCGGCTTCGTGCCTGGCGCCCCGCGCCAGCGCCCCCCCAAGAGCGCCCGCGCCGCCGTGGTCGATGATGAGCTGAATCATCCCGGCGGGGTGATGCGACGCCGCCCCGCCGCGGGCGACGGTGGCGGAGTACGCGCGACGGAGCGGCGAGGAGAGTGCTGTGGAACGCTATCCGAACATCAGCGATCACGGGATCATCGGCGACCTGCAGACCGCGGCCCTGGTGTCCACGGAGGGGACCGTGGACTTCTTCTGCTGCCCGCGGTTCGAC
>JASHXJ010000315.1 GCA_030043595.1 Trebonia sp. | reverse complement strand
GCCACCGTGCCGAGCGCCGCGCCGAGCAGCGCGAGCGTGCCCGCGGTCACGCCGGTCAGCGACCGCCTGGTGCGCCCGCCCGCGCCGGTCGCGGTGAGCGTGCGCAGGTCGCCGGCGGTCTCGGAGCGGATCAGGCCGACGGTCATGACCAGCACGCCGAGCGCGAGCAGGATCCCGCCGACAGTGGCGCCGTCGCTGATCTGGCCGAGGCTCAGCTGACCGGACTTGGTCTCGATCGTGGTGCCGAGCGCGACCGCGGCCTGGCGGGCCGCGTTGATCTGCACCGGCGTCAGCGCGGCCGGGGCCGTGATCAGCCAGCCGACCGGGACGACGGTCTCGTGCAGCGCCCTGACCGCCTGCTCGGTGATCACGGTGTTCGGCAGCGAGGTGCCGACCGGCAGCGTGCTGACTTCCTGGATGACCGGGTTCAGGATGCACACCCCGGCCGGGCACCCGGGCGACGGCTGCGCGAGGTAGCTGCCGCTGACCAGCGCGAGGTCCCCGGTCGACAGCAGCCCGGCGCGCGCGGTAAGCACGTCCGCCCCCGGCTCGATCTCGCCCGGGCTGATGCCGAACGCTGTCAGCAGCGCCGGGGTGGCCACGTACATGAGGCCGCCGTACCCCCGGCCGTGCAGGGAGATGAGCGTGCCGTTCTGGTTCTGCGTGGGCTCGCCCGGCATCGGCACGTTCACGCTGACCGGCACGTCGAGCTCGAGCGGGCCGGCCGCGTGCAGCTGCGCGGCGAGCGTGTCCGCCTCGTGCCTTGCGGCGGCCAGCCTGGCGGCCGGGGTGAACTGGCCCGGCTGGTACTGGCTCGGGTCGTTGCCTGGCGCGAACAGGATGAGCTGGCTGGAGGCCATGTTCGGGGCGATGTAGTCGAGCGCGTCGTCGTACCGCACGCTCGCGATGATGATCGTGATGGTGGCGATGAACACCGCGAACGAGACAGCCGCCATCGCCGCGCCCGACCTGGACCGGTACCTGGCGAGGTCGCGCAGCGCCAGCCGGGTGGCCAGCGGGGCGCGCCAGGCCAGCAGGGCGAGCCGGTCCACGACGAACGGGGCGAGCAGGGCGCACGCGATCACGCAGGCGATCAGGGCGGCGATGACCAGGTAGGCGTCCCTGCCGCCGCCGTTCCAGCCGCCCGAGAAGTACAGCACGAACAGTCCGGCGGCCAGGAGGATGAGGCCGGGGCGCAGCGACCTCGTGATCGCGTGCGGCGCGGCGATCCGGCCGGAGATCGCGGCCACCACCGGGACCTTGCTGACGGCGCGGCCCGGCCAGGCCGCGGCGATGACGGAGGTGACGACGGCGAGCAGCAGGCCAATGACGACGGCCGCCCACGGCAGGCCGAGGGGGTCGGTGCGGTGCGCGGTGGCGGTCTCCAGGTGCGGGTAGTACCACAGCCAGAGGCCGAACCCGATCGCCCCGCCGGCGATCGCCCCGAGCACGCCGGCCACCAGGCCGTCGACGATCAGCACGAACCGGACGTCGCGCTCGGTCGCGCCGAGCGAGGCGAGCATGCCAAGGGCCCGCTGCCTGCGCTGGGCCATCACGGTGAACGACGCGGAGGCGACCAGGCCGATGAAGGCCAGGCCGAGCACCGAGACGATCAGCACGACCGTCGCCGGGGAGACGACGGAGTTGCTTGGCTCAGGCTCGGTGACGGTCGCGCTCGTGGGGATGACGTCGCCGGCCGCCGGCGCGGCGGCCGAATCCAGGGAGGTTCCGAGGAAGATCCGCACGTCCCGCGGCGCGGTGAGCTGGCCGGGGGCGACGAGGGCGAACTCGTCGAGCAGGTTGGACGGGTCCTCGACGAGGCCGGTGACGGTGAACGACCGGCCGGGAGCGGGGCCGGGACCGCCCGCGGCGCTGGCGGACGCCGGGACGTGCCATACCGAGCCGATCCGCAGGCCGTAGAGCTGGGCGAGTCCGGCGGTGACCGCGACCTGGCCGGCCATCACCGGGTAATGGCCGGAGTCGAGCGCGAGCAGCACCTGCGTGTACGGGGCGTTCGGGTCCTGGGCGCGCAGGTCGGCGCCGCCGGCCTGGCCGGTGGCGATCGGAACGTCGTCGATCACGCTGGCCGGGCCGTAGGCCTTCTTGATCTTCGCGATGACGCCGGGCAGTCCGGGCGTGTTCCCCGGCAGCGTGATGAGCGTCGCGGCGGTGCCGTAGATACCGGCGTTCGGCGTCCCGGGGGTGGCGGAGGCGACCGCGATGCCGAGCACGGTCGCGGCGGTCGCCACGGTGATCAGCAACACGATGAGGAGCCGCTGCTTCCACTCGCGGAAGGCGAGGCGCAGCGCCCAGCGGGACAGCGCGCGGCGCGCGGCAGCCGCGCGCCGCGGATCGTCCGGCTCGCCGGCCGGGCGCTCGCGGTCCAGCGTCAGCATGCTCATGACGGCTGCTCAAGGAGCGACTCGGGGCCGGCTGGCGGCACGGTCTGGTCGACGAGGCGCCCATCGCGCAGGAACACGACCCGGTCCGCCCAGGAGGCGAGCTGGGCTTCGTGGGTGACGACGACGGCGGCGGTGCCCGCCTTGCAGTACGCGTGGATGAGCCGCATCACGGCCTCGCCGTTGGCGGAGTCGAGCGCACCCGACGGCTCGTCGGCGAGCAGCAGCGAGCGCTCCCCCACCACGGCGCGGGCGATCGCCACCCGCTGCCGCTCACCGCCGGACAGCTGGTCGGGGAAGCGCCCCGCCCGGTCACCGAGCCCGAGGTCCTCCAGGGCCGCCAGCCCGGCGAGGTGGGCGCGGCGCGCGCTCATCCCGTCCAGCTCAAGCGGCAGCGACACGTTCTCCGCCGCGGTCAGCCCGGGCAGCAGGTTGAAGTCCTGGAAGACGTAGCCGATGGTGCGGCGGCGCAGCCGCGCCTTGCCGCCGCCCGACATCCGCGCCACGTCCTGGCCGCCGATCAGGACGGCGCCGGACGTCGGATCCTCGAGCGTCCCCGCGATCGTGAGCAGCGTGGACTTGCCCGACCCGCTCGGCCCCATGACGGCGACCATCGTGCCCGCCGCCACCGACAGGCTGATGTCGCGCAGCGCCTGCACCTCGGCGGCGCCCTTGCCGTACACCTTGGAGATGGACCGAAGTTCGAGAACGGTCATTGTCGTGCCCCCATCCGGCGCCGACGGGCCAGGGCCGGCATCGTCGCCCGCGCCGCCCGCGCGGGCGTCCAGC